>NZ_PDHT01000018.1:0-117291 GCF_002917135.1 Methylobacterium sp. V23 | reverse complement strand
CGTCACCACCACCAGCCCGGGCGTCGTCCTGGTCAGCGGCGGCCGTCAGGTGCGCAACACCGAGTTCGCCGTCGTCCGCGCCGGCCTGAACTACAAGTTCGGCTCCTACTAGGATCGACGGGACTTTTCGGTTCGGCCTGAGCGTCCCCAGCCCCGATCACCTGGCCGCTTTCGTCGCAACGCGCCTCGAGGAGACATCCTCGGGGCGCTTTCGTTTCGAGGCACCGTCAGATCTCGCGGCGCGGACGGAGACCCGGAACCGTCCGGGTCGCGCCTGTTAGGGTTCCGCTAACCGCGACAGTCGCACGCTCGGCCGTATGACCAAGCGCGCGATGAAGAAGACCGGCCGGCTGATCCTGTGGCTCTCCGCTCTCGGTGTGGGCGGGTTCGTCGGCGCGCGGCTCGTCGATGCGAACCAGACGGGTCAGCCGATCGTCGCGGCGTCAGAACGCGTCGCGCCGGAAACGACCGGCTCGATCGACCAGAGGGCGATGCGCTGGTGCGGTGCTGCGCCCTGGTGCCATTGAGGCCCCGTCGCCGCAGAGCGAAGGCGCGTTGCTGAAACGGCTCCTGGGCGCGCGGCTCGCTACGAGCCCTTGTCGGCCTTCTCCTTGGCGAGTCGAAGGGCCTTGAGTCGCGCCGTCTTGTCCTCGGTGGCCTGCTGGGTCGCGTCGTATTCGGCCCGGGCCTCACCCCCGGCGCGAGCCCGTTCCAGATGTTTGGCGGCCTTCGTCTCGCGACGATCCTGGGCGCCGCTGTCATCGCGCGTCATGAAATTGTTCCTCCTCGATCCCGACGGCGGGCTTTGCGGATCAGCGGGCCTTCGGCTGACCGCTCGTGGTCCAGCCATGCGCCTGGATCGCCTTGGCCAGCTTGCCCTGCAACTCGGGCATCACGGACTGCATCCACTGCTGCGTGCCGGCCAATTGGGCCTGGGCGAGTTGTGGCTGCGCCGTGACCAGGCGCTTGCCGGCCGGCGTCGCGTAGAACGCCGCGATCGCCTGGAGGTCGTCCTTCCCGAGCGCCGCGGCAAAGCTGCGCGCCTGGATGTCGAGAAGCTCGTCGTAATGCGCCGACAGGGTCGGCATCACGACCTCCTGCACGAGCGCCTGTGCCTGGTCCTGCTGCTTGACCCCGATCTGCTGCATCATTCCGACCATGGGGGCCGCGATCGCGTTCAGGAGGGCGTTTCGATCGCCCTGCATCTGCATGACCACCTCGCGGGCCGCCTTCAGGGTGGCCGGGTCGGAGACCGGGGCCGGTGTTGCGGGGGAGGGCGCAGGTTGTGCCATCGCTGCGCAAGGCAGGGCGAGACCGAGGCAGAGGCTGGCGAGCAGTCGAGAGTGGCGCATGGCTGTTCCGATCACGGGCATCGCGCAATTCAAATCTGCGCGGCGGGTGTGCACTGCTCGTACACGTCCGTGTCAGATCTGTCCCGGCTGACAGCCGTAGGGTGGGACGGCGCGAGGAAATCGATCCCTGATGCGCTCGCAGCCCCAGGTCCGAAGCGGCGCGGGCAGGCGACGGTTCACCTCGATGCCCACCTCGTCGTAGGGCGTGGCGCCGGCCGTCACGTAAGCGTACCAGCGCCAGCCGATGGTCCCGAATCCGGCGACGAGGATCCCGCAGGCCACCGTCAGGGCCAGGGCCAATCGCGACTGAGGGCGCTGCGCTTCACCTGCCATGCCAAACTCCGACTGCTGGATTGAACCTTCCCTAGCCTGACGGATGCACGGCAGTCGACGCCGCGGCGCACGGGCCGCGGTGGGGTGCTGACGGCCGCACGACGGGCCAGCGCCGCTGCCATGTCCGGCGAACGCACCCGCCGATCGTGCTGGACCGCACATCCGCGCCCCGAATTTGGGGCCATCACACGGGTGGTCGCCGTCTTGCCCCCCTTCGGCGACCACGACGAACGGCGCAGCGGCTTCCAGGCCCTGCGCCGTTTGCATGGTCGAGGAAACGATCGGGCGACGGCCGGGTGCCGGCGTCTAGCTGGCGAGACGCTGCGCCTGACGCTTGGCGGCATCGAAGGCCTGGAGATCCAGGGCGAGGTTGATGATCTGGCTGCTCTTCAGGCGTGTGGGCTCGATGGCGCTGCCGATGCCGTGCTGCAGGTAGACCTCTTCCACCTCGGGCGTCCGCATGGCGCCGCCCATGGTCCAGTTGGGGAAGGAGCGGCTCGGACTGTTGCGCGCATCCATGATGGTCGCCGTCGTATGGCGTGGATCACGGGCGATACGGGTGTAGGTCGCGCTCACCTGCGCCTGCTCGCCCTCCAGGATCTGGATGAACCAGGTCTTGTCGAAGATCAGGAACCCGGTGATCCCGTCCCGGCTGTTGTTGCGCTGTGAGGCGGCGACGATCTCCCGCAAATTCGTGAGCATCGCCCGGTCGTTGCCGAGGACGACGTTGCGGCTGTAATAAACAAGCTGGTGGATCATCGCAGGTTTTCGCTTCTGCCATCAGGCGTTGCGTGAGTAGATCTTCGTCACTCACGACCAGATGGCTCGATAACGCGGCCAAGCGCAGATCGTTTTTGGTGCGATCTGCTTGTTTGTTGGCTCAGTTAATCAAACGAAAAGCCGCGACGCTTCATATCGTCCGGTGCCTTATTCCGATGGGTCTTTCCGGCCCCCCGTCGCCACGATCCGCATCATCGCGTCCGGCAAGGGACGCTGAAGCTCCAGCGCGATCTCGGTGGGAGCTGCGAGCCAGGTGCTCCACTCCTCCGGCGTCGTCAGCAAGACCGGCATGGCCTTCGGGTGGACTGGGCCGACGACGCCGTTGGCCTCGCAGGTCAGGAACGAGAACAGCCGGTGGTCCTCCTCAACGCGATCGGGGTTCTCGGCCTTGGTGCCGCGCACGCCCGTCCAGGGACGCCAGATCCCCGCGAAGGCAAACAACGGCCGGGCCTCGTTCAGGGCAAACCAGGTCGGCGTCTTCTTCGGCTTGGTGTCGGCATACTCGCTGAACGAAGAGACCGGCACGAGGCAGCGGTATTCCGGCTTCAGCCAGGGCCGCCAGTGCGGGCTCTTCACGTTGCGCACGTTGGTGACCGGGTGCTCGCCGAACTGCTTCGGGCCCGGGATGCCCCAGCGGAACATCTCCAGGACCCGCGTGCCGTCCTCGGCCACGCGGACGATCGGGGCGCGCTGGTCGGGGAAGATGCCTGGCAGTGGCGGCAGGTTGCCGGCGCGATCCACCGAGACGTCGAAGGCGGCGCGGATCTCCGCCTGGGGCGTGACCAGGCTGTAGAGGTTGCACATGACTCAGGTCCTCGACGGCAGTCCTGCGGGTGTCGGGCCCCCCGTCGTGTCGAGCTTGGCCCGGCAGGTCATGCCGTAGACATTGGGCGTCCGGCTTCCGACCTCGCGCTGGAACCGGCAGGTTTGCGTCAGAGCCAGGTACACGTCCAGCATCGAGGCATGCGGCCCGAAACGCTGGCGCAGCCGCTCGACGCCGTAGGACCCGCTCCGGCCACAGGGACGACACGCGACGACGATGCGTTCGCCCCGGACATCGCACAGGCGCTCCATGTCAGGTGCCCTGACCGGGAACGGCACCACGAACGTAGCCATAGGAGATCCGCCGCTCGGCCGTCGCCAGCTTCGTCTCCAGGCTCAGGATGTCCTCGATGGCCTGCAGCAGGGCTCGGCGTGCGTCGCCACCCACCGCTTCCTCGTAGGCCAGGGCGATCAACTCGGCCTCGCTCATGGACGCGATCTCGGCGATCTGTGCTGCGGTCATCGGCCTTGTCCCTCTCCGGGACAAAGCAGGAACATTCTCGCGGAGCCGGGGTCAAACCCTTTGTGAATGACCTGTGCAGAACGGGGACAGGTCGTGGAATTCCCTTGCCAGGGGCAGCGTCACGCTGGGGTTCGACAACCCTGTCAAGCGGGATCGCCGAGGAATCGTCGAATCCATCGGCCGACGCGCGCGCTGTCGTCGGGGGCATCGAGGGAAGCCAGGGCCCGGGTGCGGACGGTCTCGTCGAGGTCGCCCGGACGGTGGCCTGCGATCAGGGCACGGGCATAGTCGGTCGTGAATTCCGGATGGAACTGGACGGAGAGGGCGTGCCGGTCGACATAGGCGAGGATGCCGTGGGGCGTGAAGGCGCTGCCCGCCAGGGTTCGGCTGCCCGGCGGCGCCGCGACCACCTGATCTTGGTGGATGGCCGGAACGGAGACCCGGGCCTGTCCATCCATCCAGTCGGCCGCCCGATGGATGTCGTAGCTGTGCAGCCCGATCCCCCAGCCTTTCGCTGATTTCTCGACCCGTCCGCCGAAGGCCGCTGCCATGACCTGATGCCCGAAGCAGAGTCCGACGAGCGGCTTTGTTGGATCGAGATCACGCAGGTAGGCGATCAGTGTTCCGATCCAGGGCAGGGGATCGTAGGCGCCGGCCGGCGAGCCCGTCACGAGGGTGGCGTCGAAGGCGTCGGGATCGACGGGCCAGTCGTTCTGGTTCACCCGGAACACCGAGACGTCGTGGCCGGGGCACAGCCTTTCGGCCGTCATCCGCCCGTAGCCCGGGTATCGGCCGGCGAGCCGGTCGGGGGGTGTGCCCGCTTCGAGTATCGCGATCTTCATGGATGGGCGTTGGAGAGCCGGCAGGGAACTCCTGATACCAGAGCCCCGCACGCTCGGCCCGGCATTTCCCGCGCGACTCACGTCCGCAGTGATTCGCGTTTCGGCCACCGGACGGCCGGCGAAGGTGCCTGCGTCTTGCGGAATGACCTGTCGGACAAGCGGTCCGACGCGCGGAATAACCTGTCGGACAGGCGGTCCGACGCAGGTGTCGGTTTCGCATGCGCCTACGTTGTGCGACAGTCCCGGCCTGAGCCCAGGTGGACCTCACCCATCGGTGCCATTAAGCGGTGCCATCGCGCCAACAAGGGCTAAGTGACTTCACCCGAAACGGAGGATACAACGGCTGACCGCCGGGAACGTTCCCTTCATGAGCTATCATCTCGATCAGGGTATCAGGCCGGATACATCCGATCCGCAGCGGCTTGCTGAGCTTGCCGCGCTCGACATCCTCGACACGGCTCCGGAGCAGGCGTTCGATGACGTCGTTCAACTCGCCCGGCTGTTGTGCGGATCGCCCGTCGCCCTGATCAGCCTGGTTGACAGCGACCGGCAATGGTTCAAGGCGCGCGTCGGCTTTCCGCGATGCGAGACGGATCTGAATTCCTCCGTCTGCGTCTACGCCCTGAGCGAGCCCGACCTCCTCGTGATCCCCGACCTGATGGCGGATCCCCGCACCTGTCGGAATCCCCTCGTCACGGGAGACCCGCATATCCGCTTCTACGCCGGCGCCCCGCTGCGGATGCCCAGCGGCCGCGTGCTCGGCAGCCTGTGCGTGCTCGACCACCAGCCGCGCCCGGGTGGCCTGACGGAGGATCAGGCGGACGGTCTCCGGCGCCTGGCGCGTCAGGTGACGACCCTGATCAACGAGCGTCGGCAGATCGCCCTGGTGAAGGCCGAGGAGATCTATGCCCGCGCGGCCTCGCTCCGGCGCGCCGCGCTGATCGAACTCGGCGACTTCCTGCGGAACGAGGCCTCGATTCCGGCGATGACGCACCGGGCGGCGGAGATCGTCGGCCGAACCCTGGATGCCAGCCGCACCGGATACGGCGAACTCGACGCGGCCGGCGAGCACATCACCATCCATCGCGATTGGACCACCGTCGGCTCGGACAGCCTCGTCGGGCGCCATCGGTTCATGGACCACGAAACCCTCGGCCCCTGCCTCTCGCGGGGGGAAACCCTCGTGGTCGACGCCGTGGCCGAGGATCCGCGCACCGTGGAGACGGCCGCGCTCCTCTCCCGGATCAATGTCGCCGCGATGCTCAACGTCCCGGTGCGAGAGCGGGGCCGCAGCGTCGGCCTGTTCTTCGTGCACAGCGCGGCACCGCGCCCGTGGCGGCACGAGGAGGTCGCCTTCGTCCGCAACGTCGCGGATCGCGTCCAGGTGGGCATCGCGCGCCTGCGGGCCGAGGAGCAGCAGGCGGTGCTCAATCGCGAGATCAGCCATCGCATGAAGAACATGCTGGCCATGGTCCAGGCGATCGCCACCCAGACCCTGCGCAGCGCACCCGACCTCGAGACCGCGCAGGACGTGCTGGCCGACCGCCTGATCGCGATGAGCAAGGCCCACGACCTGCTCCTCAGCGGGACCCGCGAGAGCGCCAGCATCGAGGCGATCATCCGCGCGGCTCTCGAGATCCACGACGATGCCCGGTCGGAGCGGCTGCACCTGGCCGGTCCCTTCGTCCAGGTCGGCTCCCGGGCCGCCCTCTCCCTGGCCTTGATGGTCCACGAACTGGCGACGAACGCGGCCAAATACGGGGCGCTGTCCCGATCCGAGGGGTCGGTTGCGCTGATCTGGACCATCGAGACCGAGGGACCCGAACCGATGCTGTCCCTGTGCTGGACCGAGCGTGGCGGCCCCGCGGTGGCCACCCCGACGCGCTGGGGCTTCGGAAGCCGCCTGATCGAGCGGGGCCTCGCCGGCGCCGTGGGCGGGGCGGTGCGCACCGTCTACGCGCCCACTGGCCTGGTCTGTACCCTGGCCGCACCCCTGCGCGGGATTGAAGCGGAGGAGTAAGGCGCGTAGGGTCCGCCGGCTTGGAGCGCTGGACGTGAGGGTCGCTTGGGGCAGGTGGCGGCAAAAGAGCCGCTAGGCCGGACCTTTTCTCGCCAGCGAAGCATTGAGGTTCATGACCTACCCGACCTCCTCCAAAGGCTCTCACGCTCTCGTGGTGGAGGATGACGGCCTGATCCGCATGGATGCGGTCGATATTCTCGAGCGGGCCGGCTACGCGACCCTCGAGGCTCAGACCGCCGATCAGGCCCTGGACCTGCTGCGCCGCTGCCACCAGGATGTGTCCGTTCTGTTCACGGATGTGCGGATGCCCGGCACGCAGGACGGCTTCTCCCTGGCGCGCGAGACCGCGCGGACCTATCCCCACATCGCCATCCTGGTCTCGTCCGGCATCACCCGCCCGGTCCTCGGCGACATGCCGGATCAGGCCCATTTCATCGAGAAGCCCTTCAGCGCCCGCATCGTCAAACGCCATCTGCAGCAGATGATCGACGAGAACGGGGTGAAGGTTCAGTAGATCGGGGATCGGATCTGGGTCCGGCTGCTTGTGGGGGTGTTCCCGCATGTCCGGTGGAGCTCTCCGCCTCCGCTAGACACCCTCGATCCGCTGAACGCTCCGGCGGCGTGGCAGCCCTCTACGACTCCCGGTCGGATTTCGAACTCGCAGCACCGATCGTGAAGCGGCCTGCCGGCCATCAAGGCCGGGGTCGCCATCCCCTTCGCGGCGCGGATGGCGGGCGCCACCCGAACGAGACAGCACGAGAACGATCGCGAAGCGCACCGGATCGGAGACCACCAGACCCGCGCGGTGGAATGGTAGAGGCGTCCGGGTCGAATTCGAACGCCGAGAGGCGTGGGGGTTCGAGGGCCCCCGCCGCCACCGGTGTCGGCCGAGGCGCCCCCGATGATGGGCTGGCCGCAGAGGGTCCGCCAAGCCTTTCCGGATCGGGGGCTATCGCCGCAGGGCTGCCGCCAGGGATCCGGGCGAATGGTATGCCGCGGTGGGCGTGACCTCCACTTCCTGCATGAATTTGGCGACCGTCATCGTGGCAAGATCCATCGCCAGCATGTCGTTGACGATCGAATCGTAGCGATCATTGAGGAGCGTCGAGGTTGGATCCAGGCGTGAGATCAGCACAAGTCCCGTGGGTGCGGAATCCAAGCAGAGGATGTTGAGATCTGTCCGGTGACGCTTGAGCGCGAGAACCGTCCTCCAGACGTCGCCGGTCCACCAGCCGCCCCTGTGCGGTGCGATCGGCGGTGTTCCGTTCTGGGTTCGATCCGTCATGGGTATCTCGACCGGAATGCAGTCGTGAAGGGCGATGACACCGAACGGCGCCGAATGTCGTTCCGCGTTCATGAAGTCGCGGAGCAGAAACTCGCAGTGATGCATCCCATCGAGGAACGTGAAATCGAGGGCGGATCCCAGCAACGCCTTCGGTGTATAATCCCGAAAGAATGTATCGCTCTCCAGTTGATAGAACAGACACACGGATTTTTCGCCGATCACTTCCGAGGTGATCTGGAATTTGGGATCGATCGCAATGGATGGGGATCGCGAGAGCGCCAGTGTTCCTCCGGTCAGCGTGCCGATTTCCAGATAGGCTGCGGGGCTCAGCTCGTGATGAAGCTTGATCAATGTGTCCCGATAGCTTTCTCCGGCGAGATCGGGCAAGCAATTGGCATTGTAAATCATAGCTGAACCCGTGAGCGAGTTGTCTGCAAAGGCGAGTCCGGGAATTTTGTTGCGCGTCGGGAGGCTGGAAATTTCCAAAAGCTCTCGGGCGAACCGGTTTATATCTTTGATCTTCCGGGAGCAGATATAGCCAGAAATCTCTATATTCTCGATATTATCGAACGGATAGAGGTATCTTGTGTCTGAGGCGTTGAGTTTGTCGAGTATTAAGAAATTCGTATTGATGAATTTATCCAAGTTTATACAAGTTATTTGAGGTCTTTGCCGCGAAAAGATATGGTTGTGAAATGCCGACCCGGCGAAACCAAAAATATTCTGGCGATTCGAAAATAGATCGATCTGTTGCGGAAGGGTAAGTTGTTCCGGGTAAACGATATCGAATCCGAACGAGACCAGAACCTCTTCCAGTTCGGCCTCGTTGGCGATGTAGGCGACGCTATTGATACCCATGCGGGATTTGGAGAGCCAGACCGGTCGGGGCTCGCTCTCCAAGGAAGCACCCGTTCCCAGGACGTCCCCGATCCGGCGCATGGGGGGAAGAAATGCCTCGTGGGCGAGTTTCTGTTCGAGGAATGCAGGAGCGGGGATCGTCAGATTCCGGAAGTGGACCTCGTTCGTTGGCGCCACGAACCGTTCGGGCTTCAAGCCGAGCGCGGACGTGAGCACGCCCATATACCCGCGAAAATGGTCGTGGATCGCATGGTCGGAGTGGCAGAGCAGAGGCCGATCGACGTTGTCCGGCTGCGCGGCGAACCACGCTCTCGCGAGGCTGCCGACGAGAAAATGGCCGTAGTGCGGGATCAAGGCCCCGAAATAAATGTGCTCGGCCTGTTCGACATCGAGGCTCCGACCGCTCAAGTCGCGTGCAGGGCTTTGGCCGATCAATTGCAGTTCTGGGCCGCGCCGGTAGGCTGCCTCAAGTATGAGACTGCCATCCGTCGTATAAACACCCCAAGACGGATCGCCGGCGAAAAAGACATCTCGCGGGAAGGGCGTATATACACAATCGACGTTGTTTAAGACAGCGGGTTTTTCCGGCTTCACTTCCACTTCGCCGAAATATGCCAAAGAGGATAAAAAGGGCATCTGGCATCCGCCGCAGGTGTTTGATCTGAATAGACAACGTCTAGCAGTAAAAATGTCAACTGCGATCGCGGCCCGAAGCGAGGATAGCCTTCAGAGTATCTGGTAAAGGGGTGCGCGCGTTACTGTTAGCCCACGTCCCTCAGGGCCTTCACAGGGTGGCGCCCCGGAACGGGTTGGCTCCCTCGATTTTCGCTTCTCCTGAAGGAAGGGCGTCGGGTGACGCTCCGGGGCCTGGACTGGCGGCCCTGGCCGAGGCGTCCCCGAGGGGCCGAGGTTCTGGTGGCGAGCGGGCTGACGTTTCCTTCGCCCTCAGGGGACTGGATCGGAGATAGGCTGCACGGCCACCGGGTCCGGGGTCGCCAGGCCCTTCGCCGCGAGCACGGCCAGCCCCATCAGGACGAGGAAGATCGCGAAGATCACCGGGTTGTAGACGACCAGGGCGACGAAGCAGATCGCCGCCATGACCAGCGCGAAGGCGGGCGCCGCCGGGTAGAGCGGCGCGCGATAGGGACGGGCGAGGCCTGGCTCGATCCGGCGCAGCCGGAACAGGCTCGCCAGGCTCATCCCGTACATCACCAGGGCGCCGAACACCGCCATGGTGACGATGCTGGCCGTGAGCGACTGGCCGGCGAGGGTCACGAGGTTGTCGCTGTAGATTGCCGCGATCCCGAAGACGCCCCCGGCGAGGGTGGCGATGTGCGGCGTGCGGAAGCGCGGGTGCAATCGGGCGAGGCCGCGGGGCAGGAAGCCGGCGCGGGCCAGGGCGTAGATCTGGCGCGAATAGCCCATGATGATGCCGTGGAACGAGGCGACGAGGCCGAACAGGCCGAGCCAGACCAGCATGTGCAGCCAGCCGCTGGATTCGCCCACCACGCCCTTCATCGCCTGGGGCAGGGGATCGTTGAGATTACTGAGGATCCGCCAATCGCCTGCGCCGCCGGCGAAGATCATCACGCCGAAGGCCAGGGCCGTCAGGGTCAGCACGCCCGTGATGTAGGCGATGGGGATGGTGCGCCTGGGGTCCTTGGCCTCCTCGGCGGCCATCGCCACGCCCTCGATGGCGAGGAAGAACCAGATCGCGAACGGGATCGCGGCGAACATGCCGCCGATCGCCGGCAGGCCGAACCGGTCCGCGCCGGCCCAGCCGTTGGCGGCGAAGTTCGACCAAGCGAAGGCCGGGGCACGACGCCCATGAAGACCAGGAGTTCCGCCACCGCCAGGATCGTCACGAACAGCTCGAAGGTCGCGGCGATCTGCACCCCGACGATGTTGAGGGTCATGAAGACGAGGTAGGCACCCAGGGCCGCGTGCTTCGGATCGAGGCCGGGGAACTGCACGTTCAGATAGGCCCCGATCGCCAGGGCGATGGCGGGCGGGGCGAACACGAACTCGATCAGCGTGGCGTAGCCGGCGATGCAGCCGCCCACCGGCCCGAAGGCGCGCCGGCTGTAGGCGAAGGGTCCGCCGGCCTGCGGGATCGCCGTGGTGAGTTCGGTGAAGCTGAAGATGAAGGCGACGTACATCGCCGCCACGGCCATGGTGGTGATGAGGAAGCCCAGGGTCCCGGCGGAGGCCCAGCCGTAGCTCCAGCCGAAATACTCGCCCGAGATGACGAGCCCGACCGCGATGCCCCAGAGGTGGAAGGCGTTCAGGCCCTTGTGAAGTCCGTTCGTCTCGGTCTGCAACGCCCAGGCTCCGTCCGCTCGCCCGCCGCGGGCGGAGCGCCTCAAGCAAGAGCGCTGCCGTCCGGAAGCGCTGCCGCCCGAGAGCGCGTATGTCCAAGACCGCGTGTGTCCAGGAGCGCTGCGGGCTCATCCCCCGGGGCGGAGGGCCCACACCGGCGCGTTCAGGCGGCGCTGGCGCGGGCCCGCAGGCGACGCCAGGGGCTGCGGCCGGACGGCTCGGACGCCTTCGTCCGGATGTCCATCGGATTGCCGCGCCAGACGATGGCGCCCCGCATCCAGGCGCTGACCCACAGGGCGGGCACCAGGGTGTCGCGGATCAGGAACGCGAGGAGAAGCCGGGGCTGACGGTACCAGCCCGCTCGGGCGGCCAGGCCGATTTCGGCCCCGTACCACAGGGCGGCGAGCCCGAGGAGGAGGCCGGCCAATGCCAGAGAGGGCGCGGCCGCGAGGGCGAGGGCGAAGGGCAGGAGCGGGCCGCAGCCGATCTTGGGGGCGAAGAACAGCGGGAAGGTGACCCGGCGCAGGCGGGCCCAGCGCAGCTGCCGGGACCAGACCTCCGCAAGGGTGCGCTGTCCGAGGGGCTGGTCGAAGGGGGCGGCCACGAGGTGGACCTGCGCGCCCGCCGCCCGCACGAGCTTCGTCGCCGCCGCATCCTCGGCGATCTCAGCCGCCAGGGCCCGGATACCGCCGCGGGCCTCCAGGAAGGGCTTGTGCCAGAGCATGCTCTTGCCCTGGGCGAAGCCGAGGCCGAGGGCCTCGCCGGTATATTGCCAGCGCGCCTGCAGGGTGTTGAGGAAAGCGCATTCCACCGCGGCGAACAGGCCGGTGGGGCGGGCCCCGATCGGTGTTGAGCAGACGAGGCCGGTGTTCGGGCGCCACGCCGCCTGCAGCTGCTGCAGGTAATCCGGCGGCATTGCGACGTTCGAGTCGGCGAGCACCACCCAGTCGTGGCGGGCCGCCTCCCAGCCACGGACGCAATTGTTGAGCTTCGGGTTGTCGCTGATCCGCTCGTCGCCGACGATCAGGCGGGCCGGCACCCGCGGATGCGCCGCCATCAGGCGCTCCAGCAGCGGCACGATGGGGTCGGCCCCGTGCGCCACGCAGAAGATCAGCTCGTAGTCCGGATAGGCGAGATGGAAGCCGCGCGTCAGCAGCTCCTCGCTGAAGGCCTCGACGCCGCAGACCGGCCGCACCAGGGAGAGGGGGGCACCTTCGGGAAACACCGATGCGCCGTTGCGCCGGCCGATCCGCAGGGCCGCCACCGCGATGCCGGCGAGGTTGATGAGGGTCAGGGCGACGCAGAGCCAGAGGGCGACCGCAGCGCCCGGCTCCGACAGCTCCCGCATCGCCTGATCCCACATCCGCGACGTCTCCCGTCCGCGAAGCCCCGACATCGCAGCCCAGCGCGGGCTGGACACCGCGTCGCGTCCCGGACTGCACAGCGCCCCTAACAGCCGTGCTGCTTCAGTCGTATGACAATCTCGGATCACGAGGGGGGACACGGGTGACGGGACCGGCGCAGATGGCGATACCGGCACAAGTGGCGATCGTGGGGGCCGGGATGGCGGGGGCCAGCGCGGCACGCCGTCTCCACGAGGCCGGGTTCTCCGTCGCGGTGTTCGACAAGGGCCGGCAGCCGGGCGGCCGCATGGCGAACCGCCGCGACCGCGAGAGCGGGCTGAGTTTCGACCACGGCGCGCAGGTGATGCGGGCGCACGGCCCCGCTTTCCGCGCCCGCCTGGCCGACTGGGAAGCCCGCGGCCTCGTCGCGCCCTACGAGGCGCCCGGCCGCGTCACCGCCGTACCCGACATGACCGCGCCCGTGCGCGATCTCCTCGCAGGCCTCGACGTGCAGGTCGCCCGCACCGTCACCGCCCTGGCGCGGGCCGACCGGGGCTGGCGCCTGACGCTGGCGGAGGCCGGCGAGGACCGGCATTTCGACGCGGTCGTCCTGACGCTGCCGGGCCCGCAGGCCCTGCGCCTCCTCGCCGCCAGCGGCCTCGCATTGCCCGGGGTTGCGCGGGCCACCTACGCGCCGTGCTGGTCGCTGATGCTGACCTGCGGGCGGGACCTGCCCTTCGCGGGCGACGTCCTGCGCCCCGCGGATGGACCGGTCGCCGCGCTGTTCCGCGAGGGTGCGAAGCCGGGGCGCCCGACGGCGCCCGCCGCCTACACCGTCCATGCCACGCCCGACTGGTCGAAGACGCATCTCGAAGACACCCCGGAGGCCGTGCGGGCCGCCTTGCTCGCCGCCGTCGCCGACCTGTTCGGCGGACCCATCGCCTCCCTGCAGGCCCGCGCCCATCGCTGGCGCTACGCCCTCGTGGAGGAGACCTGCGGCGCGCCCTGCCTCTACGATCCGGTCCAGCGTCTCGGCTATGCCGGCGACGGCTGCCTCGGGCCGCGCATCGAGGCCGCCCATGACAGCGGGCTCGCCCTGGCGGACCGGCTGATCGCGGATCTCCCATGAGCCTGTCACGATGAGCCTGCCCATCGTCTTCCACCCGGCCTACGAAGCGACCCTGCCGGAGGGCCATCGCTTCCCGATGCGCAAGTACGGGCGCCTGGCCGAGCTCCTGGCGGAACGGGGATTGGTCCCGAGCGGCTTCGCGCGGCCGGAGCCGGCTGGGGCCGACCTCCTCGTCGCCGCCCACGAGCGCGCCTACGT
Organism: Methylobacterium sp. V23; assembly: GCF_002917135.1. Classification (NCBI taxonomy): domain Bacteria; kingdom Pseudomonadati; phylum Pseudomonadota; class Alphaproteobacteria; order Hyphomicrobiales; family Methylobacteriaceae; genus Methylobacterium; species Methylobacterium sp. V23. Next base: position 103,547 of record NZ_PDHT01000018.1, on the reverse strand, counting down.
GGAGGCCGTGCTCGCCCTGGACGTCTCCCGCGAGATCGAGCGCAATATCGGCCTGCCCGTGGGCGCCTCGGTGGTGGCCCGTTCCTGCGCCTCGGTGGGCGGCACCCTGCTGGCCGCCCGCCTCGCCCTGGCGCACGGCCTCGCGGGCAGCACTGCCGGGGGCAGCCACCACGCCCGGCGCGAGACCGGCGCCGGCTTCTGCATCTTCAACGACGTGGCGGTGGCCGCCCGAACCCTGCACGCCGAGGGCAGCATCGCCCGGGCCCTGGTGGTGGATTGCGACGTCCACCAGGGCGACGGCACCGCCGACTGCCTCGGCGGGACGCCCGACCTGTTCACCCTCTCGATCCATGCCGAGAAGAACTATCCGACGCGCAAGATCGCCGGCGACCGCGATGTCGGCTTGCCCGACGGCGTCGACGATGCCGGCTATCTCGCGGTGCTCGAGGCCCATGTCGGGCCGCTGCTCGATGCCCTGCGCCCCGACATCGTGTTCTACAATGCCGGCGTCGACCCGCATCGCGACGACCGCCTCGGCCGTCTCGACCTCACCGATGCGGGCCTGCTGGCGCGTGACCGCTTCGTCGTCGGCGAGGCACATCGGCGGGGCATCCCCTTCGTCGGGGTGATCGGTGGCGGCTACGCCACCGACATCGATGTGCTCGCGGCCCGTCACGCCCTGGTCTTCGAAGCCATGGCCGAACGGGCGGCCTGAGCGGGCACGTCTTCGGTCTTCGCGGCGCGGCGCCGGCGACCTCAGGAGTCCGACGGTACCGCGTGGCGGGCGACGATCCGATTGATCGTCCGGCCCAGCTGCTCGGCGGAATAGGGCTTGTGCAGGAGCTCGAATCCGTGGGCGTCCTCCTGCGCCAGGATGTGGCTGTAGCCGGAGGCGAGCAGCACCGGCAGCTTCGGACGGCGCCGCTTCAGTTCCTGCGCCAGGGCGACACCGCCCATGCCGGGCATGACCACGTCCGAGACCACGATGTCGAAGGGGGTGGTGTCGCGCTCGACTTCCGCCAGCGCGCTCTCGGCATCGGTATGCCAGGTCGGCAGGTAACCGAAATCCTCCAGGATCTGGCGCGCGAAGCGGCCGACCTCCAGGTTGTCCTCGACGAGGAGGACGCGCAGGCCGTCCCCCGAGACGGCCGGGTGCTCGGCGGTCACGGGGGCCGGGGCCGGAATCTGGTCGGCTGCCACCGCGGGCAGATAGAGTGTGAAGGTGGTTCCGGCCCCGACCGCGCTCCGCACCGCGATGTCGCCGCCGGATTGCTTGGCGAAGCCGAAGACCTGGGACAGCCCGAGTCCGGTGCCCTTGCCGACGCCCTTGGTGGTGAAGAACGGCTCGAAGATCCGGTCGAGATGCTCCGGCGGGATCCCGCTGCCGGTGTCGGTGAGGGAGATCGCGGCGAACCGGCTCGCGCTGCCGCCGTGATTGCGCAGGGGTGGCAGCGGCGCGCCGCATTCGAGCCGGATGGTCAGGGTGCCCCGCTCCGCCATCGCGTCCCGGGCATTGACGGCCATGTTGATCAGCGCGGTCTCGAACTGGCTGAGATCCGCACGGATGTGACAGGTCTCGTCGGGCAAGGCGGTGACGACCTGGATGCAGGCGCCCGTCACCGTCTCGAGGAGCTCGGCGACGGCGACCAGCCGCGCCCGGACCTCGAACACCTCGGGCTTGAGTGCCTGGCGCCGTGCGAAGGCGAGCAGCTGGCCAGTCAGCTTGGCGGCCCGGTCGACGGTCTCGGAGACCGCGTCGAGGTAGCGGCTCTTGCGCGCCTCGGGCAGGTCCGGCCGGCGCAGGAAGTCGACCGAGGATCGGATGATGGTGAGGAGGTTGTTGAAGTCGTGCGCGACCCCGCCGGTGAGCTGGCCGACCGCTTCCATCTTCTGCGCCTGCCGCAGGGCCTCGTGGGTCTGCTCCAGCTCCGCCGTCCGTCCCGCCACGCGCTCCTCGAGGGTCGCGTTCAGCTCGCGCAGGGCCGCCTCGGCCTCCGCCTGCGCGTAGGCCGACCAGGTCCGCGCCGCGACCTCCATGGTCAGGCGCACCTCCGCATCGGTCCAGTGCCGCGGTTCGGCGGAATGCACGTAGAACAGGCCGCCGAGGGAGAGGCTTCCGCCCTCCTGCCCCCGCATCATCGGCGCCACGATCAGAGCCCGCGTGCCGATGCTGTCCCAGGTGGCCTGGAACGCGGCCTCCGCCGTGCGCGGATCCGTCCGGCAATCCGACACCACGAGGGTCCGGCCCCGGCGCAGCTCCGCGATCAGGGTCGGGCCGAAGGCGTCCAGCACCCGGGTCTCGCCGGCGAGCGACCGCATGCGCCCGTCGCACCAGTCGCGCTCGACGGAGATCACTTCGCCCCCGTTCAGGAGGTGCCCGTAGCCCGCCCGCCCGACGCCCAGATAGGCGCCGAGGCTGGCCGCGGCGATCATCTTGAGCTCCAGGGGCGTGCCCGCCGTCCGCAGGCGGTCCGCGAGGGCGATCTGGAAGCGCAGGTGACCCTCGGCGGACTTGCGCGCCGTGATGTCGATGGCGGTCCCGAGGGCCCGGACGCAGCGCCCGCTTCCGTCGAAGACGCCGCGGCCCTTGGCGGCGACCCAGCGCATCAGGCCGTCATTGCGGCCGATGGTGCGGTATTCCACGTCGTAAGTCGCCCGCACGGCGGGATCGAGGGCCGAGGCGAAGGCGGCCCGGGTGGCCGCCAGGTCCTCCGGGTGCAGCCCGGCATGGAAGTCGTCCATCGTCACCGCGGCCTCCGGCCCGAGGCCGAACATCGCCTTGGTCCGGTCAGACCAGATCAGCGTGTCGCCAATCGGGTCGAGGTCCCATGTGCCGATCTCCGCCGCCTCGGTGGCCAGCCGCAGCTGCTCCTCCTGTCGCTGGAGCCGCATCTCGGCCCGCTTGCGGTCGTGGATGTCCTCGACCACGCCGTACCAGCGCAGGATCGAGCCGTCCTCGGCCCGGCGCGGAAAGGCCCGGGCGCGCATCCAGCGATACTGCCCCGTCGCCAGGCGAATGCGATAGTCGACGTCCACGGGCTCGCCTGAGGCAAGGCAGGTGCCGAACACGGCCAGGGCCTGCGGCAGGTCCTCGGGGTGGACCGCCCGGGTCCAGCCGTCGCCCAGGGGGTCGCCGGGCGCCTGCCCCGTCAGCGTCAACCAGCGCGTCGCGTAGGAGGTGATGTTGCCGGCGGCATCGCAGGTCCAGGGAACCTGCGGGTTCAGCTCGACCGCGTGGCGGTAATGGTCCTCGCTCTCGCGCAGGGCCGCCTCGCCGCGCACGCGGTCGGTGGTTTCCGCGGTGATGCAGAACAATCCGTTGATCGCGCCCGCGTCGTCGTAGACGGGCGAGTAGGTGAAGGACCACCAGCTCTCCTCGGCCCGGCCCGTTCGTGCCAGGTCGAGCTTCATGTCGGTGAGGGTGCGCGTCTCGCCCGCGAGGGTGGCGTCGACCAGGGGGCCAATATCCTCCCAGATGCTGTCCCAGACCTCGCGGAACGGGCGGCCGAGGGCCTGCGGCAGCCGGTAGCCGAGGATCGGCCGATAGGCATCGTTGTAGAAACAGAGCAGCTCGGGACCCCAGGCCAGGAACATCGGCTGGGGGCAGGCCAGCATCAGCGCCAGGGTGTTGCGAAGGGCGGGCGGCCAGCGCTCCGGCGGACCGAGCGTCGTTCCCGACCAGTCGTGGGCGCGGATCTCGGCGCCGGTGGCGCTGCCCGCGTCGAGGAACCCCAGGGAGAAAGTCACGCGGCGCGCATCCGGGAGCGAGCGCTTCGGTCCGAGATCGGCCCTCCGGCACCCGGCTCGCGTGGCTCCGGCGTGGCGATCGTCCGCACCGCGAGCCGACGCAGCCTTGCCTCGGAAGCCGGCCTCTCGGAAGTTCGGGCATGCGACGGGGTCGTTCCGGATGGCATCCGCAAGACATAGCGCTGCTGCGCCGGGTCGTACAGCGATCATCCATCGCCGAACAGAACAGATCCCGGGAATCCCAACTAGATCCTGCCGGCCAGACTTTTGCCCGGCCGGGCCCCGCGAGGGTTGAGCGGGGGCAGGAAAGTATCGGCCGGGAAGACGGTCGGTGAATTTTCGTTGACCATCTTGGTCATCACAGCGTGCCCAGGGCGCCGCGGCGAAACTCGTCTGCATCAATACGCGGCGGTGGCCTGTGTCGGCTTTCGCTCATCAGTGTCCGAAAGCGGACGCGCGGGTCGCCTGCGACCTCAGGCCCGGACCGGCTTCGGCAGGCTCTGGGCCGTGTTCTCCATGGCGTCGAACAGCTTTTCCAGCTCCGCGCCCTCGAGGCAGTGGAAGCCCAGGGTCCGGGTGAGCAGCAGCCCCAGGGTGGCGAAGGTCAGCATCGCTCCGGCGCCCGGGCAGCAGGCCACGTCCTCCATCTGGGCGAGGCGCTGCTTCAGGAAGGCGTTGAAGCCCGCGAAGGCCTCGGGGTTTTCCGCCGAGGCCAGCAGGAGCGCGCGGGGAAACCCGTCCTCATCGGCATAGACCTGACGCGCATGCGCGATCAGGGCGAGGGGGAGGGCGGCCGGGCCCGGACCCTGCTCCGCCTCGTGGGCCGCCACGCTCTCGCGGATCTCCCGCAGCTTGCGCTCGGCCAGCGCCGAGATCAGCGCGTCCTTCGAAGCGTAGTGATGCAGCACGCCGCCCTTGCTGAGCGAGGCCTCGGCCGCGACCGCATCGATGGTGAGCGTCCGGGTGCCCATGCGCCGGATCAGGCGTTCGGCGGCATCCAGGATGACCACCGGTCTGTCTTCGCGGCGGGTGCGCGCCTTCATCATCGACAATCCGGCCGGTTCACCGGCGGTTTCGAGGGCGGGAGATCCGTTGCCAGGGCCGGCGAGACGATCGGAAACGTCCACGGGATACCGGGGAACGACGGCGCCGGGAAGATGGTTCGCCGAAAAAAGAAACCGTCTGGACGGTCGGTAACGGAGCCGATATGGGTGACGCCGGAGTGGGGCCTTTCGAGTTCGAGGACGCGATGGTGGGTAGGCTGACCGTGTGGCCGCGCAGGTGCGGGGGCGTGGCCCTCGTGCTCGCGGCCTGTGCCGCCACGCTGCTGCCGGCCCGGGGCGCCGAGGCGGCCGCGGAGACGGAGACGGGGACGGCCAAGCCGGCGAGTCCCGCGGTGGCCGTCGTGCGCACGGCGGTGGCGCGCGCCACCACGATCGCCTCCGACCTGATCTTCACCGGGGATATCCAGGCCCAGTCCCAGGTCAACGTGGCCTTCCGGACCAACGGCAAGATCGCGCAGCGGCTGGTGGAGGTCGGCGACCACGTCACCGCCGATCAGGTGCTGGCCAAGCTCGATCCTCAGGAGCAGCGCGCCAACCTCAACAACGCCCAGGCCGCGCTCACCTCCGCGGAGGCGCTCCTGACCCAGGCCAAGCTGAACTTCAAGCGCCAGGAGCAGCTCCTCGCCAGCGGCTACACCACCCGCCCGAGCTACGACGATGCCGAGCAGCAGCTGCGCACCACGCAGGCCTCGGTGGATTCCGCCAAGGCCGCCCTCGGCAGCGCCGAGGAGCAGTACTCCTACACGGACCTGAAGGCCGGCGTAGACGGCATGGTCCTGAGCCGGACCTTCGAGGTCGGCCAGGTGGTGCAGACCGGCCAGACCGTCCTGGCGATGGCCCAGGACGGCCCCCGCGACGCGGTCTTCAACATCTTCGAGGCGGTGCTGGCCGCGCCCCCCGAGAGCAAGACCGTGGAGGTGACGCTGCAGGCCGACCCGCGGGTCAAGGCGGTCGGCCGGGTGCGCGAGATCTCGCCCAGCGTCGATGCGGCCTCCGGCACGGTCCGGGTCAAGGTCGGGCTCGACGAGACGCCCAAGGCCATGACGCTCGGCGCCGTCGTGATCGGCACCGGCAAGTTCCGGCCGCGCCAGGCGATCGTGCTGCCCTGGTCGGCCCTCTACCGCTGGGAGAACAGCCCGGCGGTCTGGGTCCGCGATCCCCGCAACAGCACCGTCGCGCCCCGCCGCGTCGTGATCGAGCGCTACGGGCCCAACACCATCGCGCTGAAGGGCGGGGTCGAGCCCGGCGAGGAGGTCGTCATCGCGGGAATCCAGCTCCTGCGCCCGGGCCAGACCGTCGCCGTCGCGCAGACCCTGGAGGCGGCGCGATGATCCGCCCATCCCTGCTCTCTCCAGCCCTGCTTCGTCCGGCCCTGCGCGCCCTGGCGCTCGTCCTTCCCCTCGGAGCCTGCCAGGCCGCCGAGGAGACGGCGCCGCCGCCGCCCGTGCGGCCGGTGCTGTACCGGGTCGTGAAGCCGGTCGCGGCCCAGGTCTTCGGCCCCTTCGCCGGGGTCGTGGCCCCGCGCTACCAGTCGGAGATCGGCTTCCAGATCGCCGGCCGGATGATCGCCCGCGACGTCACGGTGGGCGACATCGTCCACAAGGGCCAGCGCATCGCGGCCCTCGATCCCGTGGTGACGCGCTTCGCCCTGACCCGTGCCGAGGCGGACCTCGCCGACGCCAGGGCGCAGGCCGAGAACGCCGGCGCCACGGAGGCGCGGCGCCGGCGCCTGCTGCCCGGCGGCAACGTCACCCAGGCGCAGCTCGACACCGCCGTGGCGAGCCGGGACACGGCCCAGGCCCGCGTCTCCCAGGCGGAGGCGAACCTGCAGCGGGCGCGCGACCAGATGGGCTATACCGAGCTGCACGCGGATTTCGACGGCGTCGTCACGGTGCGCAGCGCCGAGGTCGGACAGGTCCTCAGCGCCGGACAGGCGGTGGCGACCCTGGCCCGCCCCGAGGAGCGCGAGGCCGTGGTGGACATTCCCGAGGAGCTCGTCGGGACGATGCCCACGGACGCCGAGTTCACCGTGGCGCTCCAGAGCGCGCCGGACGTGACGGCGACGGCGCGGGTGCGCGAGATCGCGCCCTTCGCCGACCAGACCACGCGGACCCGGCGCATCCGCATGACCCTGATCAAGCCCTCCGAGGCCTTCCGCCTCGGCTCGACCCTCACCGTCACCCTGGCGCGGGCCGAGGCCCCTCACGTGGACCTGCCCGCCACCGCGGTGCTGACGGAGGACGGCCGCGATGCGGTCTGGATCGTCGCGCCGGACGGGAAGAGCGTGCGCAAGCGGCCCGTCACCGTGACCCGCCGCGACCCGGAGCGCATCAGCATCGGCACGGGCCTGAATGCCGGAGACCGGGTGGTCCTGGCCGGGGTCCACTCGCTCCAGGAGGGACAGGCCGTGCGCCTGCCCGACCAGGCGCCCTGATCCTCGGCACCGCCGCCATCCATCATCAGCCGCCACCCCGGTGAGGCGAGAGCAAACCCGTGAAGACCTTCAATCTCTCCGAATGGGCCTTGGAGCATCGCTCCTTCGTCTGGTTCCTGATGCTGATCTCGGTGATGGCCGGGTTCCTGGCCTACGAGCGCCTCGGCCGCGAGGAAGACCCGCCCTTCGCGATCAAGACCATGATCGTGCAGGCGCGCTGGCCGGGCGCCACCATCAGCGACACCCTCGATCAGGTCACCGAGCGGATCGAGAAGGAGGTGCAGCAGATCGATGCCGTCGATTTCAGCCGCAGCTACACCACGCCGGGCCAGGCCACGGTGTTCGTGCAGCTGCGCGAGACGACGCCGCCGAAAACCATTCCGGCGATCTTCTACCAGGTCCGCAAGCGCATCGGCGACATCCAGGGCACCTTCCCGCAGGGCATCCAGGGTCCGTTCTTCAACGACGAGTTCGGTGACGTGTTCGGCAACGTCTACGCCTTCACGGCCGACGGCGTGACCCCGCGGCAGCTGCGCGACTACGTCGAGCGCGTGCGCGCCGAGGTGAAGAAGGTGCCGAGCGCCGGCAAGATGCAGCTCCTCGGGGCGCAGGACGAGGTCATCTACCTCGACTTCTCGACCCGCAAGCTCGCGGGCCTCGGCCTCGACACCAACTCGGTGATCCGCACCCTGCAGTCGCAGAACGCCATCGCGCCCTCGGGCGTGATCCAGGCGGGCCCCGAGCGGGTCTCCGTCCGGGTCGGCGGCCAGTTCGTCAACGAGGAGAGCCTGCGCGCCGTGAACCTGCGGGTGAACGACCGCTTCTTCCGCCTCTCGGACGTCGCCGAGATCTCCCGCGGCTTCACCGACCCGCCGACCGACCTGTTCCGATTCAACGGCCAGCCGGCCATCGGCCTCGCCATCGCGATGCAGCCCTCGGGCAACCTGCTCACCTTCGGCCACGACCTGAAGGAGCGCATGCGCAAGCTGGAAGGCGAGCTGCCGGTGGGCGTCGGCATCCACCTCGTCTCGGACCAGCCCAAGATCGTCGAGGAGGCGGTCGGCGGCTTCACCAAGGCGCTCGTCGAGGCCGTGGTGATCGTGCTGGCGGTGAGCTTCATCTCGCTCGGCTGGCGCGCCGGCCTCGTGGTCTCGCTGTCGATCCCGCTGGTGCTCGCCATCGTGTTCGTGATCATGCAGATCATGGGCGTCACGCTCCAGCGCATCTCGCTCGGCGCCCTCATCATCGCGCTCGGCTTGCTCGTCGACGACGCGATGATCACGGTGGAGATGATGGTCGCGCGCCTGGAGGTCGGCGACAGCCTGAAGAAGGCCGCCACCTTCGCCTATACCTCCACCGCCTTCCCGATGCTCACCGGCACCCTGGTGACCGTGGCGGGCTTCCTGCCCATCGGCTTCAACGGCTCGTCGGCGGGCGAGTACACCTACTCGCTCTTCGTCGTCATCGCCGCCTCGCTCCTCGTCTCCTGGGTGGTGGCGGTCCTGTTCGCGCCCCTCATCGGCGTGAAGCTCCTGCCCAAGCAGATGAAGCACAAGGACCACGACGCCCCGAGCCGGTCCATGCGGATCTTCACCGGCCTGCTCCTCGGCGCCATGCGCTGGCGCTGGACCACCGTGATCGTCTGCGTCGGCATGCTCGGCGCCTCGATCGTCGGCATGGGCTTCGTGCAGCAGCAGTTCTTCCCGGCCTCCGACCGGCCCGAGCTCCTCGTCGACATGACGCTGCCGCAGAATGCCAGCATCGCCGAGACCAAGGGCCAGATGGACCGCTTCGAGGCGACCCTGGTGGGCGACCCCGAGATCGTGCGCTGGTCGTCCTATGTCGGCCAGGGCGCGGTGCGCTTCTACCTGCCCCTCGACCAGCAGCTCGGCAACGCCTTCTTCGGCCAGATCGTCATCGAGACGAAGTCGATCGAGGCGCGCGAGCGCATGAAGCTGAAGCTCGACGCGCTCGCGCGCGACAAGTTCGTCGGCACCGACTTCCTCATCCACTCCCTCGACCTCGGCCCCCCGGTCGGGCGGCCGGTGCAGTACCGTCTCAGCGGCCCCGACCTGCAGACCCTGCGGGCCTACGCGCTCACCCTCGGCAACATTGTCGGCGCCAACCCGCATCTCGACGTGCCGACCTTCGACTGGAACGAGCCCGGCAAGGTGCTCAAGGTCGACATCATCCAGGACAAGGCGCGCCAGCTCGGCGTCACCTCGGAGGACATCGCCGGGCTCCTCAACGGCATCGTCGGCGGCCGGTCGATCACTCAGGTGCGCGACTCGATCTACCTCGTCAACGTGGTCGCCCGGGCGCAGGCCGTGGAGCGCAATTCCCTCGACACCCTGCAGAGCCTGCAGGTGCCGCTGGCCAACGGCAGCGTGGTGCCGCTCCTGGCCTTCGCCACCATCGGGTACGAGCTGGAGCAGCCCATCGTCTGGCGCCGCGACCGCCTGCCGACCATCACGGTGCGGGCCTCGATCTCGGACCACACCCAGCCGGCCACGGTGGTGAGCCAGCTCGACCCGCAGATCACCGCGTTCCGGACGAGCCTGCCGGACGGCTACGTGCTGGCGGTGGGCGGCGCCGTGGAGGAGAGCGCCAAGGGCCAGGGCCCGATCGCGGCCGTGGCGCCGGTGATGCTCCTCACCATGGCGATGTTCCTGATGATCCAGCTCCAGAGCTTCCAGAAGCTCTTCCTGGTGGCCAGCGTGGCGCCCCTCGGGCTGATCGGCGTCGCGCTCGCGCTGCTGACCTTCAACAAGCCGATGGGCTTCGTGGCGATCCTGGGCGTCCTGGCCCTGATCGGCATCATCGTGCGCAACTCGGTGATCCTGGTCACCCAGATCGACGAGTACGAGCGCGACGGGCTTCCCCCGTGGGATGCGGTGGTGGACGCCACCTGCCACCGCATGCGCCCGATCCTCCTCACGGCCGCCGCCGCCAGCCTCGGCCTCATCCCCATCGCCCGCGAAGTGTTCTGGGGACCGATGGCCTACGCGATGATCGGCGGCATCCTGGCGGCGACCTTCCTGACGCTGTTCTTCCTGCCCGCCCTCTATGTCGGCTGGTACCGGATCAAGGCGCCGCCGAAGGGCGCCCCGCGCAAGATCCACGGCGCGGACGGGCGGGTCCACGGCGCCGAGGCGCCGACACCCGCGGGCTGATCCGCGGATCCACGGCCGGGCGCCGCGTCAGCGCGGCGTCGTCCCGGCCCGCTCCACCGTGGCGCCGGGGCGCGCATCCGTCGTCGCGAAGTAGGGCTTGATGTCGAGGAGCGGGGTGCCGTCGCGGCAATCGAGGCCGCGCGCCCGCAGGGTCGCGCCGTCCCGTTCCAGGAGCTCGACCACCGACAGGGCGATGGGGTTGGGGCGCACCGGCGAGCGCAGGGAAAAAGTGCCCCGGCTGCCCTCGGCGTGGCGGGGGCGCTGCAGCGCCAGGTCCCGGGCGGCCTCGTCCATCCAGTAGAGGACGATGAGGTGGCTCGCGCCCTCGACGTTCTGGAGGGCCTCGGCAAAGGGCGCATCGACGGCGAGCGTGCAGACCGCGTCGGTCTTCAGCCCGTTCTTCGGGCACGCGCCGCGCGTCGCCCAGGGCGTGCGGACGCGGCCGATGAAGTAGAGCCCGGCGTCGAAGGTTTCGGGCAGCGGGATCGCCACCTCGCCGGGACGATGTCCGGTCTCGTCGTTCATGCGCGGCGCCTCTCCTCCGGCGCGGGCCGAGCCGCCGGGCCTCTCGTTTCGGGCAAGTCCGGATCGGCAGCAAGTCCGGATCGGCAGCAAGTCCCGCTCGGCAGCAAGCGGGTCGGCGCCGGTCAGGCTGCGACCGGCGACCGTTGCCGCGCGCCGCGGGTCTGCTGCCCGAAGCCGCTGATCGGGCCCGGTCGGCCGATGAAGTAGCCCTGCGCGGCGTGGCACTTCTCGGCGACGAGGAAGCCGAGCTCCTCGGCGGTCTCGACCCCTTCGGCGATGACCGGCAGGCCGAGTCCGGCACCGAGCCCGAGGACCGAGCGCACGATGGCGGCCGCCTGCGGGTTCGAATCCACGGCCGCGATGAACGAGCCGTCGATCTTGATGGTGTCGAAGGGGAACAGCCGCAGGTTCGAGAGGGACGAGTAGCCGGTGCCGAAATCGTCCATGGCGAGGCGCAGGCCCAGCGCCTTCAGCTGGCGCAGGTTGGTCAGGGCCCTGTCGGGATCGCGGATCAGGGCCGTCTCGGTGATCTCGAGTTCGAGGCGCCCCGGATCGAGGCCGGTCTCGGCCAAAATTGCCCGGACCGCCGGCGCGAAGCCGGAATCATGGACCTGGACGCCGGAGACGTTGACCGCGACGGACAGGGGCACCTCCCAGCGCGCGGCTTCCCGGCAGGCCTCCCGCAGCACCCAGGCGCCGATCTCCCGGATCAGTCCGCTCTCCTCCGCGATGGGGATGAAGACGGCCGGCGAGACCAGGCCGCGCCCGGGCAGGTGCCAGCGCAGCAGGACCTCGAAGCCGATCACGGCCCGGGAGCGGGTTTCGATCTGCGGCTGGTAGACCAGGCGCAGCTGGTCCTCCGCCAGGGCGCGGCGCAACTGCTTCTCGAGGAGGCGGCGCTCGCGGACATCCTGTCCCATCGACGCCTCGAAGAAGCGGTAGTTTCCCCGGCCCTCGGCCTTGCCCAGGAGCAGCGCCGTATCGGCGGCGTTGACGAGGTCGTTGCGGTCGCGCGCGTCGTCCGGGAACACCGCGATGCCGATGGTGGCGGCCGGCACGGGTTCGCCCTGGGGGGCCCCCTCGGCCGCGGCCTGGAGGGTGGCCCGGATGGCCTCGGCGAGGCGGCCGGCCGCCACCGCGTGGGTGCAGGGCGTCAGCACGGCGAACTCGTCGCCGCCGATCCGCGCCATCGTCTGGGTCTCGTCGAGGAGGCCGCCGATGAGGTGGGCGACCCGCACGAGCGTGGCGTCCCCGATCGGGTTTCCGAAGAGGTCGTTGATCTCCTTGAACCCGTCGAGGTTGATGTGGAGGAGCGCCAGGTGCCCGCTCCCCGCCTGCCGGATGTCCCGATCCAGGCCGTCCTGGAAATGCCGGCGATTGGGCAGTCCGGTGAGGAGATCGTGCCCGACGAGGAAGCGGATCTGGCGCTCGGCCCGCCGCCGCGTCGTGAGGTCCCGCACCGCCAGGGCGACGTGCGGCGTCCGCCCGTAGGCGACCGGGCGCATGATGAGCTCGACCGGGAGGTCGGACCCGTCGAGCCGGTACAGGGTCCCCTCGACCACGTCGTTGGGGTTGTCGGCGAGGCTGGTGCGGGTCGCGCTGTCGGGAACGAACTGCGCCAGGGGCAACCCGGCCAGGGCCTTCGCCTCGCCGCCGGCCAGATCCGCGAAGCTGTCGTTGGCGCTGACGATGACCCCGTCCTGGCAGATCACCAGGCCCTCGACGGCCGCGTTGGCGAGGCTGAGGAGGCGCCCGCGATAGACCTCGCGCTGGCGGTCGCGCAGGTCGAGCACCAGGGTGGTGCAGGCCATGATCAGGATCGTCAGGCTCGCCAGCCCGACCGGCAGGGCGAGCCAGAGCGCCGGGACCGTCTCCTCGGGGACGATCACCGAGGGGTCCGGCACCATCGACAGGGCCATCATGCCGAGGGTGTGGTGGCTGCCGATCGCGCCCGCCAGGAGGGCGGCCCCGACGACCCGGCCCCGTGCCCGCCGGCTGCTCAGCCCGATCCACAGGGCCGCCATCGCGAGCCCGACGCCCACCGCGACCGAGAGCGCCACCAGGGCCGGGTTCCAGACCAGGCGCCCGGCCACCTGATAGGCGGCCATCCCGGTGTAATGCATCGCGGCGATGCCGAGGCCCACGACGGCCCCTCCGGCCAGGGCGGCGCTGCGGGCGCGCCAGAACACCGCAATCGCCAGGCCCAGCCCGCTCACCACGATGGCGAACACCAGCGAGAGCACCGTCAGCCCGACCGCATAGGCCGGGATCAGGCCCGGATCGGTGGCCAGCATGCCGAGGAAATGCGTCGCCCAGATCCCCGAGCCACCGGCGACGGCCGCCACCGCGACCCATCCGCTGCGCCGGCCGACCCGGGTCTGCTTCGCGTGGTGCAGAAGCGCGATCGTAGACGTCGACGCCAGGGCGCAAATGATCGCCGCGAGCGTCAGCAGCCACGGATCGTGTTCGATAATGAAGCAACCGATGACTGTGAGCATCGACGCCCTGTTCCCCCTGTCGTCGCCGCTTATGCCAGTCCGTGGATCCAATCTTCGTCTCTTCGAGGCAAAGCGGATACATCGCATATGTTAAGGGAATCGGAGCCGTAACGAAATGGTTGTATCGGAACCGAAGGGCAATTTGGAATCGCCCAGGTCGCGATAGCGTTGGAAAAATCCCCGGTCCGCACCGCGTTCGCCTCCCGGGTTCGCCGGGTGTAAGACCCTGGGGACCGAGCGCCTGGCAGGAGTCACCGTGATCCGCGACGAGTTGCGACCGATGGAGTCCGTCTCCGATCCCGAGACGGCGGTGGACCGCCTGGCGTCCCTCCATGCGGGAGCGATCGAGGCGTTGCGTTCGGCCCTCGCGCGCTACCTCGACGGCGGGCCGCCGCCGGACGCGACGGAGCGGCTGCAGTTCCGCTATCCGGAGCTGCGTCTCACCTACCAGCCGACCGGGCCGATGCCGCAGGTCTCCCGCGCCACGGCCAAGCTGCAGGCACCGGGCACCTACGCCACCACGGTGACCCAGCCGGACCATTTTCGCGGCTACCTGCTGGAGCAGTTGCGGCCCCTGGTGCGGGACTACGCCGTCACCCTCGAGGTCGGCCTCAGCGCCCAGGAGATCCCCTATCCCTACGTGATCGAGCCGGGAGCCGATCTCGGGCGCGGCGGCGTCACCCCGCGGGACCTCGCCACCTACTTCCCGGTGCCGCTGCTCTCGGTGGTGGGCGACGAGATCGCGGACGGGCTCTGGCACGACCTGCCGGACGCGCCGCGCCCGCTGGCGCTCTTCGACGCGATCCGGACCGACTACTCGCTCCGGCGCCTGGTGCACTACACCGGCAGTGACTGGGGCGACGTGCAGCCCTGGATCCTGCTGACCAACTACCACCGCTACGTCGACGGCTTCATCCGTCACGGCCTGGAGCGCCTCGCGCGCGGCGACGACGGGTTCGAGCGCTTGATCCTGCCGGGCGGCGTCAGCGTCTCGCGGGCGGAGGCCGCCACCGTCGATCCGGCGGCGCTGATCGCCGCCTCGCCCTGGCACAAGTACCAGATGCCGGCCTACCACCTCGTGGCTCGGGGCCCCGACGGCAGCCAGCAGGGCACCACCCTGGTGAATATCGGCGTCGGCCCGTCCAACGCGAAGACCATCACCGACCACCTCGCGGTGCTGCGCCCGCATTGCTGGCTGATGGTCGGGCATTGCGGCGGCCTGCGCCAGTCGCAGACCATCGGCGACTACGTCCTCGCCCACGGCTACCTGCGCCGCGACCGCATCCTCGACGAGCTGGTGCCGCCCGACGTGCCGGTGCCGGCGCTGGCCGAGGTGCAGCTCGCCCTGCAGGCCGCGGCCGCCCACGTCACCGGCGAGAAGAGCGAGGCCCTGAAGCGCCGGCTCCGGACCGGGACGGTCGTGACCTACGACGACCGCAACTGGGAGCTCCGCTTCAGCCAGGAGCGGCGGCGCATCAACCTCTCCCGCGCCATCGGGGTCGACATGGAGAGCGGCACCATCGCGGCCCAGGGCTATCGCCTCCGGGTTCCCTACGGCACCCTGCTCTGCGTCTCCGACAAGCCGCTCCACGGCGAGATCAAGCTGCCGGGCGCCGCCAACGCCTTCTACGAGCGCGCGGTGGCCGAGCACCTGCTGATCGGGCTCGCCGCCCTCGACAACCTGCGGGCCGAGCGCCACGGCCTGCATTCGCGCAAGCTGCGCAGCTTCGACGAGCCGCCGTTCCGCTAGGCTGCCGGCCTCAGGCCGCCCTCCCGCCAGGCTCCGGCCTCAGGCCGCCCTCCCGCCAAGCTCCGGCCTCAGGTCGGCTCGGCCAGGACGTCCGGGGTCTCGGCGGCCTCGTATGCCGGGAAGATCGCCCGCACGGTGGTGCCCTCGTCGGGCACGCTCTCGATCAGCAGGCGGCCCCGGTGCCGGTTGACGATGTGCTTGACGATGGCGAGGCCGAGGCCGGTCCCGCCCTGGTCGCGGCTCGAGGCGACGTCGACCCGGTAGAACCGTTCGGTCAGGCGCGGGATGTGCTCGGCGGCGATCCCCGGCCCGTAGTCGCGCACGGCGAGCTCGACGCTCGTCCGCCCGCTGGCGGCATCGGTCTGGCGCCGGAGCGCGACCTCGACGCGCCCCCCGCTGCCGCCGTACTTCACCGCGTTCTCGATCAGGTTCTCGACCACCCGCAGCAGCTCGTCACGCTCGCCCAGGATGGGGAAGGCGCCCTCGACGGCGGCGCTCAGCATCACGCCGCGGTCGCGGGCCAGCGGCCCCTGCGTATCCACCATCTGCCGGGCGATCCGGGTCAGGTCGACGGGGCGCGTCGGCGGGACATGCTCGCGCAGCTCGATCCGCGACAGCGACAGGAGGTCGTCGACGAGGCGCGCCATCCGCTGCGCCTGGGTCTTCATGATGCCGAGGAAGCGCTCGCGCGCCGGCGGGTCGTTGCGGGCCGGGCCCTGCAGGGTCTCGATGAAGCCGAGGAGCGAGGCCAGCGGCGTGCGCAGCTCGTGGCTCGCATTGGCGACGAAGTCGACCCGCATCGCCTCCAGGCGGCGGGCCGAGGTGAGGTCGCGCAGGAACAGCACCACGTTGGGCTGGCCTCCCAAGACCCCCCCCACGACCCCGTCCGGCATCGGCAGGGCGCCGATCTGAACCTCGAAGGCGCGCTCGGTGGGGACGCGCGTGGCGTAGAGCGTCTTGAGCGAGGCGCCGGTGCGCAGGACCTCCTCGATCCCGTCGAGGACGTCGGGGGCGCGCAGGGCGAAGGAGAGCGGATGCCGCAGCTTCAGGGCCGGCAGCAGGGCCCGGGCGGCGGGATTGACCTCGATCACCACCGCGCGCCGGTCCACCAGGATGACGGGATCGGGAATGTTGGCGAGGAGCGCCTCTGCCACCGAATGGCGGCTGGTTCCGGGGCTCTCGGGCATCCGCACGACGCGGGCCCGCCCGAGGCTGCCGATGACGCCCCCGAGGCAGAGCACGACCAGGGAGGCCGCGATCATCGGCGCGTCGAGGGTCCCCCGTCCGGCCGCAAACACCCCGAGCCCCACCGTCGCGATGGCGGCGGCGGTCCAGGACGATCGGCGCGCGCCCCGTGCCATGCGGACTCTCCCGGCTCAGCCCCGCGCCTCAGGCCCTGGCGTCCCGGGTGCGCTTGACGATCTCGTAGACGGTCAACATGGCCAGGGCGATGACGAAGGGCACGAGATAGTAGCAGACCCGGAACAGCAGCAGCGATCCGAGCACCTGGTCGCGGGGCAGGCTCGACAGGGCGAGGAGGATCGTCGCCTCGAACACCCCGATGCCGCCCGGCGCGTTCGAGGCGATGCCCAGCATGGCCGCCAGGACGTAGATCGCCACGAAGGTGGTGAAGCCGATGGACGTGCCCGCCGGCAGGAGCACGTAGAGCGTCGCGGCCGCCGCGCAGACGTCGCCGATGCCCACCACCATCTGGCTCAGGGAGACCGAGGCGCCCGGCAGCTCGAGCCGCCAGCTCTTCACCCGCACGTGCCGGCGCTTGAGGGAAACCCAGAGCAGGTAGGCCACCACGGCGAGGAGGGCGCCGAAGCCCACCCCCTGGTTCAGCGCGATGCTGGTGAAGGTGAGGGCGGCGAGCTGGCCGGCCTCGGCGATCAGGCTCAAGCCCAGGACGACGCCCATCCCGAGCCAGAAGGTGAAGCCGGCGATGACCGTCAGGGCGGCGATCTTGGCCGCCCCCAGGCCCTTGCTCGAATAGATCCAGTAGCGGATCGTCCCCGCCGTCAGGAGCGGAAAGCCCAGGGTGAAGCTGACGGCGTAGCTCGTGAACGAGGCCAGGGCCGTCGTTCGGTACGGCACCTTCAGCTTCAGCTGCCGCAGCGCCAGGGCGTCGTAGCAGGTGAGGAAGAGGTAGCTGACGCCGACGAACAGGAAGGCGAAGCCGAGCTGTTCCGCCGAAGCACCCGTGAAGGCCGCGTGCATCTCGGCCCAGGTGACCGTCTCGACGAGCTTCCACAGGACGAAGAGCGAGCCCGCCAGGATGGCGAGGCTGGCAATGGTGCCGAGCCAGGCATAGCGACCGCGCATGCCGGATTTCACCGGCGCCGCCTCGGTCTCCGTCGCGTCGATCGGGGCTGCCTCGGGCGCGAGCGCCTCGGCCGTCTCGACCTGCTTCTGCTGTCCTGCAAAATTCATCGTGTCGGCGTCCGCCTCCGCTGGGCTCCCCGCGCACGGCCGCATCGGCGGCATGGGTCAACCCGAGCTTGTGCCGGACCACGGCCCGTCGCCCGCATTTAGGGGCATCGGCCGGCAATTGCCAGCGAGAGAGGCGCAATGCCCACCGGCGATGCACGCCTGCGCCTCGCTCAGGCCCGCCCGGATGCGCGCGGCGACGCTGGGGGCGGTGCAGACATAGGTCGGACTCGGATGCGGAATCGGGATCAGCGTCAGGTCCGGGCGCCGGGCTTCGAGCTCCGGCCGCGCGAAGCCCGCGACCCGCCCGGAGAGTACGACGACGCCGAGCCGTGGCAGGCAGGCGAGGAGGGGCGCCACGCAGGGCAGGGCCTGCCGCACCTCGGACCGGCGCGGCGCGCGGTTCAGGGCCCCAGGGGGGTGGATCACCCACGGAATCGTGTTCCAGATCAGGGTGTCGCGGCGGGCGATCCCGGCCTCCGCCAGGAAGCGGAAGAGGTTGGCGGCGGTGCCGGTCGGGTTGTCCCGCGAGACGAAGCCGGTGCCGCGGATGCTCGGACCGGGCGTCTCCAGGAGTAGAAGCAGGCGGGCCGCGACGCCGCCGTCGAGGGGATCGGGATCGGGGACTTCGGCGCCCTGTGCCGCGGCGATCTGCCGGCCGAGGGCGCGGATCGGGGCGATGTGGGGGCTGGCGAGCAGGGACTTGCGCGCGGCCAGGGCGGCGGGGTCGCGCAGGCTCTTCGGTTCGGCGGGCGGCGCCTCAGCCGACATCGGCGACGAGGCGCCTCAGGCTCTCGGGCAGGGCGCCCTGCCGGCGGAAGCGCTCGCGGCCGTCCTTCTGCGCCAGGCGCCGGATCAGGCCCTCGGGGCCGCCGAACTGGAAGCCGAGCTGCGTCGCGTAGGCGGCGCAGGCCTCGGCCTTGGCGCCGCGGCCCTCGGCTCCGAAGCGGATCTCGGCCTCCGGGAGGTGGGCGAAGCGCGCACGCAGCGGCTCCTTCGGGGTCTGGTCGCGCACCGTGTAGGGGAAATCGCGCCACCACAGGATCGGTGCCGCGGGCTCGGCCGCATCGAGGGCGCGCACCACCTGGACGTGGTCGACATGGCCGCCGATGGCCTGGGGCGCCAGGATCAGGGTGGGCGTCATCTCGGCCAGGAGCGCCCGGAACGCGCCGGTCAGGTCCGGCACGATCCCGTCATCCGCTCGCACGTCCTGGAACAGCGCGGGGGCGGAGGCGTAGCCGCGATGGGGCGCCTCCCGGAAGGGCAGGTGGCGCGGGCGCGCCAGCCCGAGGGCCCGGATCGCCGCCGTATCCTCGGCCCGGCGCAGGTCCATGTAGTCGACCTCCGGCCCGAGCCCCTTGTCGGTCTGGCAGGCGAGGGCGAACCCCGTCGGGTCCGCCACCGAGGCGGTGAACACCGTCACGGTCGCCACGTCCCAGCCCGCCGCACCGAGCGCGTGCAGGAGGCCGCCGCAGGAGAAGGCGGCGTCGTCGAGATGGGGCGACAGGGCGAGGGCGGTGGGCATCGGCTCAGAGCAGGTGCGGTTCGGCGCGGAAGCGGCAGGACGGATCGTGCGGCAAGACCGTCGGAAAGTCGGTGGCCGGATGCGCCCGGGCGATGCCGGCATAGACCTCCATGATCTGCCGGCCCACCGCGCGCCAGGAATAGACCCGGCGGCACTCGGCCAGGCCGTCCGCGGCGAGGCGCTTGCGCAGGGGCGCGTCCTCGATCACCCGGGCGAGGGCCTCGGCCAGGGCCGGCACGTCGCCCGGCTGGACCAGGAGGCCGTTCTCGTCGTCGCGCAGGCAGTCCGAGACGCCGACCGAGTGGGTCGAGACCACCGCGAGCCCGGCCGCCATCGCCTCCAGGATCGTGTTGGAGAACCCCTCCGCATAGGTCGGCGACACGAAGACGTCCGCCGCCCGGTAGAGGTCCGGCACGGTGTCGTAGTCGGCGTAGCCGGTGAAGCGGATCTCGGCCTCGGAGAAGTTCAAGTCCGCTGCGCGGGCCTTCGAGGATTCCACGTCGGGCCCGATGCCGGAGATGATCGCCTCGAACGGGATCGCGCGGGCGCGCACCAGCGCCAGGGCGTCGATGAAGTCGAGCACGCCTTTCCGGCGGTCGACGCGGCCGTGATAGAACAGCCGCACCGGTCCGGGATGGTCGCCGGGCCCCGGCGTGAAACGCGCGGTGTCGACGGCGCCGGGCACGATGGTGAAGCGGGCGGGGTCCGAGCCGAGCCGGTCGCAGACCTCCTGGACGAAGGAGGCGCCGCCGATCAGCAGGGCGTTGGCATGGGCCAGCACCTCGCACATGGCGACCCGGTGGGTCTCGCAGCAGGAGCCGACCCAGTGGCCGTCGCCGCCCTGGATCGAGACCACGTTCGGAACGCCGATCGTCCGCGAGGCCAGGAGCGTGGCCCAGCCGGTCGGGTAGCCGTACTGCGCGTGCAGGATGTCGAAGGGCTTCCGGGCGTGTTCGGCGCGAATCGTCGCCACCATGGTGTCGATGTCGCGCTCGAAATCGCCGCTCTCCTGCTCGCCCACCTGTTCCAGGCCGATGACGGTGACGCCCGGCACGGCGGGGGGCGGGCCGCCGCCGTAGACGCGAGTGCCGAAGGCGTCGCCGCGGTACTGGGAGATCATCGTCACGTCGTGGCCGGCCTCGACCAGCTCGCGCAGGAGATTCTGCGCGTAGACGCTCATGCCGGAGATCGCCGGGAAGTAGCGGCGCGAGACGAAGCAGATCCTCACGCGGAGGCTCCCGGGTTCGGGTTGCGGCAATCGCGGAGGTATTTCAGCGAGGCCGGCACCATCAGGTCGGCCCGGTGGCTCTCGCGGGAGAGCTCCACGCAGATCAACCGGTCGAACCGGATCGCGTCGAGGGCCGCCAGCACGCCCGGCACGTCCATGTCGCCCTCGCCGAAGGGCAGGTGGATGTGGACGCCCCGCGCCATGTCCTCGATCGCCACGGTGCCGAGGCGGTCGGCGAATTCCGCGACCGCCACCGCCGGGTCGCGCTCGCCGGTGACGAGGCAGTGGCCGGTGTCGAGGGCGAGCTTCAGCCCCGGCAGGTCGAGGGCGGCGTAGTCGTCCAGGGTCTCGATCAGCATGCCGGGCTCGGGCTCCAGGCAGGCGACCACGTTCTGCGCGGCGGCGTAGGCGACGATCTCGGTCAGCCCCTCCCGCAGCCAGCCCTGGGCCTCGGCCGGATCGATGCCGGGCTTCGGCACGCCGGCCCAGAACGAGACCGCCTCGGAATGCAGGATCGCCGCGATGTCGACGGCGCGCTTGAGGAAGCCGATCCGGCGGGCCCGGCCGGCGGCATCGCCGCTCACCAAGGTCGGCTCGTGCTTGGCCTTGGGGTCGAGGAGGAAGCGCGCGCCGGTCTCGATCACCGAGCCGAGGCCGAGGCGCTGGAGCCGGCTCGACACGCGCTGCGCCTCCGGCCGCCAGCTCTCGGCGAAGGGGTCGAGGTGGTGGATGTCGAGGGTCAGCGCTACGCCCTGGTAGCCGGCCTCGGCGATGAGATCGATCGCATCGTCGAGGCGGTGATGGGCGGTGCCGTTGGTGTTGTAGGCGAAGCGCAGGCTCATGCGGCACGGCCCTGCTGGGCCAGACGGAACGGCGCGTGGTGCGATTCCGGCTCGCGGTAGAGCGGGTAGTGCGCGCCGACGATCCGGTCGGCCAGGGCGGTGTCGAACAGCGGCTGGCCGCCGAAGTGCTCGATCGCCTCCGGGGTCAGGCGCACGGGCTTGAGGGTGTCGGTGGCCGCGCCGAAACGGATCAGCGGGTGGTCGCGGTCGATGAGCTTCTGCGTGTTGCGCGCGCCGATGCGGTGGTAGCTCATGGTCTCGACCTCGAGCCCCGGCACGATGGCCTTGACCACGCCGACGCCGCCGCCGGGCGGCGAGCAATCGACGTAGAGGACGTCGAAGCCGGCCTGCTCCAGGCGCTCGCGGGCGATGCTCCCGCGGGCGTGGCCGTCCGGCGCCTCCGTGGTCGGCAGGTCGGTGAAGCGCTTGGTCGAGCGCTCGGAATAGACGGTGTCGCGCAGGGTGGCGGCGATGCCCTCCGGCGGCTGCACGATCCATTCGAGCATCGCCTTGAGGGCGCGGCTCTCCTCGAGATCGAGGCTCGGCAGCGCCTTGTCGATGAAGGCCTTGACGTAGCCCGGGGGCGTGACCCGCTCGGCGAAGGAGAGCGGCCCATGGCCGAAGGCCTTGCGCACGCGGGCGGCCTGGAATTCGAGGAGCGCCTTGCGCAGCGCCCGCTCGCGGTCCGGATCGCAGGCCTCGCCGCAGGCCGACAGGGCGATCGGCACCGGCGTGTCGGCGAGGTTGCGGTCGTGGCCGACGACGTAGAGGTTGGTCAGGCCGAACTGGTCGGTGGCGAATTTCGGCAGGGCCTTGATCCCGAGCTCGTCCAGCCGGTCGAGCATGCCGCGCGTCTCGGGGCCGAGGCCCTCCGAGAGATCGAGCATCACGCCCTGGTCGAGGGCCCGGAACAGCAGGCCGTTGCCGTCGCGCTGCAACAGTTCGAGCAGGCCGTGGCCCAGTGCGAACGGGACGTCCGGCCCGGCGCCGAGACCGTTGGTGATGAGGTTGGTGAAGGGCTTGTAGCCCTCCGACAGCTCGAAATAGTCGGTGGCGGCGATGTCGAGCGGCATCAGCACCGTCTCGCCGCTGCGGGCGCGGAGGGTGGGCGTCCATTCGAGGGTGGTGCCGCGCCCCACCGGGCTGCCGGCCGGCAGGCAGAGCGTCAGGGGATCCGCCACCGCGCCGGCGCCGTAGACGCGCACGAGGTCGTCGTAGCTGGCGCGCTCCTTCTTGCGCGGCATCACCGCGAGCGACGGCATCAGGTTCTCGGCGATCTCCGCCACCGCGCCGATGATGGCCTCGTCGTCGGTGGCGCCGTAGCCGATGCCGCTCGGCATGGCGCCGACGAAGAACGGGTCGTCGAGGAACAGCGACACGAACCAGACCGGGATGCCGGTGCGGTCGAGGGGCGCCAGGGGGAAGCCGACGATGCGGCCCTCCGGCAGGATGTCGAGATAGGCGCGCACGGGCTCGGGCAAAGCGGCCGGGAGGCCCTCGATCCGGCGGGGGGCGCCGTGGGTGTAGGCGCGCGGCGCCTTGATCCGGCTGTGGCGGGCGCGGTCGTCCTGGTCCTGCTCGTTCACGGTCGTGGTGTTCCGTTCCTCAGGGCAACGCGGCGTAGGCGCGGGCCAGCAAGCGCATGGTGTGAAGGTCGCGGGTCGCGCTGTAGGCCTCGCGCTCCGCCGGCCGGCGCAGGGCCGAGCCGAAGGCCTTCACCTGTTCGAGGAAAGGCGAGGCCTCCCCGTCGAAGGGCAGAGTGTCGGACAGGCCGGTTGACCCGTCGGTGAACGAAAGGCTGCCGCCCGCCACCTGGCCCATCGTGTCGATGGCCGTCAGCAGGCCCCTGGTGCCGGTCACTTCGAGGCGGCGGCGGGGCAGGGCGTCCGGGCAATTGTAGGCGACGTGCAGGTTGGCGAGGACGCCGGAGGGGGTGCGCCCGATCAGGAGGGCGCCGTCGTCGACGGCGTAGTCCTGCGCCCGCGCCTGGGTCAGGGCGGCGAGGTCGTGGATCGATTCGTCGAGGAGGAAATCGACGAGGTCGAGGCCGTGCGGAGCGAGATCCATCAGGGCGCCGCCGCCGGCCTTGGCCGGATCGATGCGCCAGTTGTCCTGGCCGGCGAAGGACGTCCACGTGCTCGGCAGCCAGCAGGCATAGACGATGCGGATCGCCGTGACGGTCCCGAGCCGGCCCGCGCGGATCGCGTCCCGCATGGCCCGGTGGGCCGGGTGGTGGCGCTGGTCGAAGGCGGTGCCGTAGAACGTCTCCCCGCCGCGCAGCGCCGCGACCATGGCCTCGGCCTCGTCGAGGGAGGCCGCCATCGGCTTCTCGCACAGGATTGCCTTGCCGGAGCCTGCTAGCGCCTCGATCGCCTCCCGGTGCAGATGGTTCGGGGTGGCGACGTAGACGGCCTCGATTTCCGGATCGTTCACGAGGTCTTCGAGCCGGGCATAGGCCCGGGCGCCCTCGGCCTCGGCCGCCGCGCGGGAGGCCTCGCCCGGATCCGCGACGGCGACGAGCCGATGCCCGGCCGCGCGGATGCCCAGCGCCATGTAGTCGCGTGCGACCCAGCCGTAGCCAACGATGCCCCAGGCGACGGGGTCCTGCTCCGACGCCATCACCAGCGCTCCGGAAGGTCGACATAGGTCCGGTCGCGGACCCGGTCGGCCTCGGGCGAATCGAGGTCGCCCTGCCAGTCGAGACTGTCCGGCCCGGCATAGGTCGACGGATAGGTGGCACGGGCGGCGTACTCGGCCTCGTAGCGCTCGGAGGGCCAGCGGATCGCGTGTTCCGCGCCGCCCTCGGAGACGAAGAGCGGGTTGAGGCGCAGGGTCCGGCCCGGGCGCGGCACGGTGATGCCGTCGATCACGGGGCGGGGGGCCGGGCGCATGCCGGGACCCGCCACCACCGAGAAGGCCTCGCAGCCAGTCAGGTCCTGGGGCTTGCGGGGGGAGGGGGCGCGCCGCTCCAGCATGGCCCGCGTCAGGTCGTCGTCGTCGTAGACGAGACCGTCGGGGAAGAGCTCGTCGATCTCGGCCGCCGAGACGGCGCGACCCGCCGAGAAGCCCGGTCGGTCGCTGTTGTGGATGTGGCTGACGGCGAGCCAGCCGTCGTCGCCGGCATTCTGGCGCAGGCATTCCAGTACCTCGGCCTTGCGGTCGAGGAAGTAGAAGGCGTCGTTGCAGACCACGAGGTCGACCGGCGCGTCCGGGATCGGCCAGTGGGGCGAATGGGCATCGAAGCAGACGAGCTGTGCCGACTTGCCCACCACCCAGTGGCGCGCGACCCAGAGCTTCGCGAAGACGACGTCGGCGCCCGAGACCTTGATGCCGCGGGTCTGGAATTCGCGCAGGTAGTGGCCGATGCCGCAGGCGAACTCGAAGACGCAGACCGGGTTGTTCCAGTGCGCTTCGAGCAGGGTGAGGCCGGCCAGGAAGGTCGGGTCGGTCCAGCGATGCAGGAAGTAGTCGCCGACCCGGCCCCAGCCGAGGAGCCGCACCGCATCGCGCAGGGAATGCTTGTCCCGCGCGCGCACGAGTTCGTGCAGCTCCAGAGGGTCGGCCGGCGGCCCGGTCCACCAGTCGTCCTGGTCGGCGAGCAGACCTTCGACGGCGAGGTCCGCCTCGCCGGCATCGAGCCGCTTCAGCGTCTGCGCGACGAGGTCGGTGCGGTTGGTGCGCAGGTAGGGGATGCCGTCGATCACCGGCCAGCGCGCGCCGCTCGCCGCCTCGCGCAGCGAGTGGGGGGTATCGGCCTTGAGGGGCTCGCCGGTTTCCGGCGAGCGAAGATCGAAGGGGATCATGACGGGGCGCCCGCGCGGTCGCGAGGTGAAATCACGGGATCTGCATGTCCTTGAGCACGCGGTCGTGGAAGCCCTTCACCGGACCCGCATGGACAAGCTCCATCTCGTCGAGAACCGTGCCCATGGTCAGGGTCGCGGCCCGCAGGTGCTGGGCGATCTGCAGCACGCGGTCGATGCAGTCGGCCGCGTGGAAGGCCCGGCCTTCCGCCGTGGCGTCGTCGGGCAGGACGCTGCGCGCCCGCTCGACCGTCTCGCGCAGGGCCGGGTCGAGTTCGTCGAGCGCCCATTGCGTGGTGCGGGCCATGATCGGCAGGAGGTGGTCGCCCAACAGCATCTCGCCGGTGAAGCCGGCATCCGGCATCGCGGCATTGTGGAAGTGATGGGCCATGGCAGCGAGGAAGACCTGGGTCGGGTCGGCCCGGTAGAACGGGCTCAGCACGACGCCGTAGACCGCCACCATCAGGCAATGCTCGGCATGGTTCTCCGGCGGCTCCAGCAGGATGCGGGGCTTGCCGGGGCAGGTGACGCCGGCGCGGGGCTGATGCGCCAGGGCGGCGACGAAGCCCGGCAGGGGACCCGGCACGAAGCTTTCCGGCGCGCGCAGGGCCGCCCGGAGGCGGTCCCGCAGGCTGGAGGCGACGCTGTCGCTGACGGCGTCGAAACCCGCCACCAGGACATCCGCCGTTGCCCGCTCGTCGAGCCCGGCGGCGCTGAGGAACGCGGCGTCGAGATCGCAGAGGCGGGCCGCGGCGAGGGCCTTGGCTGTGATGTCGAGGGCGACGGCCTCCGGCGCGGCGCCCCCGGTGAGGGCACCCCAGCCTTGCGCGAACAGGCGCTCGGCGATGGAGCCCGTCCGCCCGGCGGCGTGCACGCGCTTGAGGTCGTTGACCTCGACGAGGAGGGCGCGAAGCGCCAGCGGGGCCGCGGGACCGGCGCCCTCCGTCTGCGTCGACATCAGTGCGTGCCGAGCCACTCGAGCAGCATGGTCTGCTGCTTGCCGAAGTCATGCTCGGGGCCGTGGCCGTTCTTCACCATCGGGGCCTTGAAGAAGCTCGAGAGCTGCTCCTGGACACCGCCGTCGCCGCGCTGCTTGGCGAGCTCGAGGACGCGGGCGATTTCGATGACGAGGGGGGCGGCCAGGATCGAGTCCTTGCAGAGGAAATTGACCTTGATCTGCATCCGCTGGCCCATGAAGCCGCTGACGTCGATGTTGTCCCAGGCTTCCTTGTCGTCACCGCGGGGGCGGTAATAGTGGATGTGCACGAGGTGGTCCTCGACCGGGTAGCCGAGGATCGAGTCGAGCACCGTGCCCTTGGTGTTGAGCTTCGACTGGAGCGAGTCCTTGTCGTTCAGGGCCAGACCGTCGCGGTTGCCGAGGATGTTGGTGGAGAACCAGCCGTCCACGTGCAGGGCGCGGGCCTTGAGGGCCGGGGCCAGGACCGTCTTCATCATGGTCTGGCCGGTCTTGCCGTCCTTGCCGGCCACGGGGACGTTCATCTCCTTGGCCAGTTCGAGCAGGGCCGGCACATCGGCGGCCACGCTCGGGGTGAAGTTGGCGTAGGGCACGCCGCTCTTGATCGCCGCATAGGCGTAGAGCATCGCCGGGCTGATCGACTCGTCGCTGCTGTCGAGGCCCTTCTCGAAGGCGGCCGTCGAGTTCAGGGTCGGGTCGGACAGATCGGGCCAGCGCTCGGTGGAGGCGAGGTTGATGACCACGACCTCGTCGAGATTGCTCTCGGCCTTGAAGCGGCGCAGGTCGTTGGCGATGACCGAGACTGCCTCGCGGTGGTCCTTGGCGACGATGCGGTTGGCACCCTCGATGTTCTTGCAGAACTTGGCGCTGCCGACGGCCGGCCAGGGCTTGATGCCCTTCAGGACCTGGGCGCCATTCTCGATATCCTGCGCGGTGAGAACGCCGTGGCCGGTGGCGGCGGAGGCGAGGTCATCGTCGTTCAGATCCCATCCGCCGAACACGAGGTCCTTGTAGTCGGCCATCCCGGCGACCGGGACGCCCGCCAGGGGCAGGCCATCGAGGCGGTTCGATCCGGATTTAATCATCTCGATGCCTGCGATGGCGGTGGTGGCGACAGCGCCACCCATGCCAACGAACGCAACGCCGACGCGGCGACCGGTCTGCATGCTCATTGGGAAACGGCTTCCTTCTTCAGGCGAACGGGAGCCTGTCCCAACCTGGGGGCCGTTCCGCTCAGCCCTCACTAACTGGGCTTCCGGGGTTGCGTTCCAACCCTGGCCAGGACGCCTTTTTGACGCGGTGCACCTGAACGGCCACCGAACGATCCATTAAAAATTCGTAAATACAATGGCTTAACCCAACGTTAAGCCTGCCATCGTTGAATCACGGAGCTGTCCCATTCTGGTCACAGCAACCGGCGAGACGTCCCCTCGCTGAACGACAACGAAGCCGCGCCCGACGAAGGCAGCGGTACGAACAAGGACCAATGATGGGGGTTTTCCCGGAGCCGGCGCTCTGCGCCGACGACGTGAGCCGTCTCGTGCCCAACGAGACCTTTGACGCAGACCCGACCGTGGCGTGGCTGCCGCGGACCGAGCGCAGGACGCGCCGGACCTTCGCCACTCTCCGCCGCCGGACCCTCGCGACGCTCGTCACCGGCGTGCTACTGGGCGGCGCGTTGCCGCAGAACGCCCTGGCACCCGCCGCGGCGGCCCATGACCGGATCGACGAGCGCGCCATCACCGCGCAGTCTCTCGTCCGGGACCAGTCCGCACCTGTTCCCGAGACCCCTAACGCGTCCGACTGGGCCGGGGTTCCCGTGGTCGAGCAGGAACCCGCGACGCTGTCGCTGATCGAGAGCGACCTCGCCGCCCTCGCCCCGAGCCGCGACGCCTCCGGCGCCGAGCGACTGCGCTTCGGCGACATGGCCGTGCCGCGCGAGATCGTCGACACCATCCTGCGGGCCGCCACGGAAACCGGCGTCGACCCGGTCTACATGATGGCGCTGGCCGACAAGGAATCGAGCTTCGCCACCAAGGTGAAGGCCTCGACCTCCTCCGCCGAAGGCCTGTTCCAGTTCCTGTCGGGCACCTGGCTCGAGCTGATCCGCACCTACGGCGCCCGCCATGGGCTCGCCGACGAGGCGGCGGCGGTGAAGGGGCGCGGCAGCGCCATCACGATCGCCGACGAGGCGACGCGGACCCGCGTGCTGCGCCTGCGCCAGGACCCCTACGTCGCCGCCCTGATGGCGGGCGAGCTCATCAACCGCGACAAGGGCCGGATCGAGCAGCGCATCGGCCGCGACCTCTCCACCGCGGAGCTCTATTTCGCGCATTTCCTCGGGACCGCCAGCGCCGGCCGCTTCCTCGAGCTCACCGCCGAGAAGCCGGGCCAGGTCGCCAAGCAGGTGTTCAAGGCCGCGGCGAAAGCGAACCGCAGCTTGTTCACCGAGAAGGCCGGCAAGGGCCGCCGCAGCCTCACGGTCGCCGAGGTCCGCGAAAAGATCGGCGGCATGATCGACCGCCGCCTCGACCGCTACGAGGGCGTGGCCGCCCTCGCTGCCCCGGAGCTGAAATCCGAGGTCACCCTCACGGAGATCGAGACCGACGCGGTCCCCGTCCCGGCCCAGGCCGGACGCGTCCACGTCACCGAGGCGACCACACCGGCCGAGTGAGCCCAGACGCGGCCTGGTTCAGTGCCCGGCCGGTGCGCCGCCGCCGAGCTTGACCTTGCTGAGGATCATCGCGAGCGGCACCGCCGCGCCGGAGACGAGGCAGAGCGACCAGAACACGTCGATGTAGCCCCAGTACGCCACCTGGGTCTGGAGCTGCTGGCCGATCCAGGCCATCGCCTGGTTCTGCGCCTCGACGCCGGACGCCCCATGGGCCTGGAAGTACTGCGTCGCCGCCCGCAGGGTCTCCTGGTAGTTCGGGTTGGCGCTGGAGACGCTCTCCCCGAGCCGGCTCTGGTGGAATTGCTGCCGGTAGGCGAGCACGTTCTGGGCGAGGCTCACGCCCATCGAGCCGCCGACGTTGCGGGCCACGTTGATCAGCGCCGAGGCCTGGTCGGTCTGGCCCTTCTCGATGCCCTCGTAGGAAGCGGCGGTGATCGAGATGAAGATCATCGGCAGGCCGATGCCGATATAGATGCGCGACCAGGCGAAGAACCAGAAGCTGGTGTCGCCGTAGAGGCGGGTGAGGTCGTACATCGCCGCGGAGACGATCGCGGCGCCCAGCGCGATCAGGTACTTCGGCTGCACCTTCCCCGAGATCCGGCCGATCACCAGCATCATGAACACCGTGACGAGGCCGCCCGGCGCCAGGACGAGGCCGGCGAGGGTGGCGGTGTAGCCGTAATATTCCTGCACCAGCTGCGGCACGAACTGCGTCGTGGCGATCAGGATCGCGCCCGTGGCCATCATCACCAGGAAGCAGGCGCCGAACTGGCGGCTGCCCAGGAGCCGGAGATCCACCACTGGGTTCTTCCGTGTGAGCTCCCAGGGGATCATCGCCACGAAGGCGACGACGCAGATCACCGCGAACACCACGATGAAGTTCGAGCCGAACCAGTCCTTGCGCTGGCCCTCGTCGAGGACGACCTCGAGCGCCCCCAGGAAGGTGGCGACGAGCAGGAACCCCACCAGGTCGAAGCGCACGCCCTCGCGGCGCAGGCGCCGCCGCTCCTCCACGGCGCCCTTCGGGTCCTCCAGCAGCACGTGCATCAGTCCGAGGGCGATCAGGCCGATGGGGCCGTTGATGAGGAAGCACCAGTGCCAGGAGACGTTGTCGGAGAGCCAGCCGCCCAGGGTCGGGCCGATCACGGGGGCCACCACCACGGCGAGCCCATAGAGGGCGAAGGCCTGGCCCCGCTTCGCCGGCGGGAACGAATCGGCCAGGATCGACTGGGCCAGCGGCGCCATGCCGCCCCCGCCCAGCCCCTGGAGCACCCGGAAGACCAGGAGCGATTCGAGGTTCCAGGCGAAGCCGCACAGCACCGAGGCCACGGTGAAGAGCGCGATGCTCCACATGAAGAAGGCTTTTCGCCCGAATCGCTTGGCGAGGAAGCTCGAGGCCGTGAGCACGATGGCGTTGGCCACGAGGTAGCTCGTCACCACCCAGGCCGCCTCGTCCGGGCCCACCGCGAGGCCGCCGGAGATGTAGCGCAGGGCCACGTTGGCGATGGTGGTGTCGAGCACCTCCATGAAGGTCGCCAGCGAGACCACGAGGGCGATGGCCCAGGGGTTGTGCCCGCCCGGGGCCTTGGCGGAGGCGTCCGAGGCTCCGCCGGCCTCCGCCGCGGCGGCGCTCATCGCGCGATGCCCGTCACCGGACGTGCACCCGCGGCACGATCGACATGCCGGGCCCGATGGCGACGTCGGTGGGCCACTGGTCGACCACGATCTTCACCGGGATGCGCTGGACCACCTTCACGTAGTTGCCGGTGGCGTTCTGGGCCGGAAGCAGGCTGAAGGCGGTGCCGGAGCCGGGCTGCACCGAATCGACGTGCCCGCTGATCTTGCGGTCCGGGTAGGCGTCGATCGCGATGTCGGCGTGCTGGCCCGGCCGCATGTCGGTGATCTGCGTCTCCTTGTAGTTCGCGATCACCCAGATGTCGTCGGGCACGAAGGTCGACAGCGTCTGCCCGGCCTGGGCGAACTGTCCCCTGGCCCCCGAAAGCTGCACCATCCGGCCCGGCTGGGCCGCCGTGACGGTGGTGTAGCCGAGGTTGAGCTCGGCCTGCGCCACCTGGGCCTGACCGGTAGCGAGGCTGGCCTCGGCCCCCGCCTTCTGGGCGGCGAGCGCGCCGACCTGGGTGCGCGCCGCGACGAGGGTGGCTTTCGCGCGGTCGTAGGCGGCCTGCTGCTGGTCGAGGGTCGAGGCGGAGGATTGCGAGCGCTGGATCGTGCCCGCACCCTTCTCGGCGAGGTCGCGGTAGCGGGCGGCGTCCTCCCGGGCGAACTTCAACGAGGCCTCGGCCTGGGTGACCTCCGCCTGGGAGGCCGAGACCTGCGCCCTCTGGCCCTCGATCTGCGCGTCGAAGTTGCGGATCGAGGCCTCCGCCGAGGCGACCTGCGCCCGGGCCTGCGCCAGGGCGACCTCGTAGTCGCGCCGGTCGATCTGGAACAGGACGGCCCCGGTCTCGACATGCTGGTTGTCGGTGACCGGCACGTCGACGATGTAGCCGGCGACCTTCGGCGCGATGGAGAATTGCCGCGCATCGACGAAGGCGTCGTCGGTGGATTCGAACGGGTGCAGGCGGGTCAGCCAATAGACATACGCCCCGGCCGCCAGGGCAACGACCGCGACCGCGAGGCCGAGGGCCCAGAACGGATGCCGGCGCAGGATGTTCGGCTTCTTGTCCGCGGTCCCGTCGGACTCCTGGGTCGGATCGGTCTCGCCGGTGGAGGCGGGCGCGGCCCCGCCGGCGCGGTCGCGCGGTCCGGTATCCCCCGGCGGCGCCTCTCCGGGCGCCCGCGCGTTCGATGCCTGCGCTCGGGCGCCGTCCGCATCGGATGGCCGCACCGACTCGCCCCGTGCGGGCTGGCTCCCCACGGCCTGCTGATCCTGAAGCATCGACTGATCGTCCGAACGCGTCCAGGGGCCGCGCGGTCGAAACCGCGCCGCCCGAAATTCCCGCCTCGGCGACAACAAGAAGTAGCGCAGGCGATTGTTCCGGAGGGGGATCACATTTGCGGACCGCGTCCGCGACCGGACGGAACGTCCGAAATCCGGCGCGCGTTTTCGGGATCGAGGGGCCGGGTCGCGGTCCGTCCGCAAGCTGCAGGAGGCGCGTATAACCGCCGGTTCTCCCCTGTCGCCACCGGGTGCCGCCGGTCCGAGCGGCCTTGATCGCCGCGACGCGGGGTCGCGTGTCGACGCGATGAGTACGGTGCTGGCTCGCAACTGGTGGTTGATGGCGCTGCGCGGGGTGGTCGCCATCCTGTTCGGGCTGATCGCCTTCGTGGCGCCGGGCGCCTTCGTCCTCTCCCTCGTGCTGTTCTTCGCCGCCTACATGCTGGTGGACGGCATCGTCGGAATCGTCGCCTCGGTGCGGGCCGCCCAGCGCCACGCGCGCTGGGGGTTCCTCCTCCTCGAAGGGCTCCTCGACATCGTCGTCGGCGTCGCGGCCGTGCTCGTGCCGGCGGCGGCCGTCTGGGCCTTCGTCTATCTCGTGGCGTTCTGGGCCCTTGTCACCGGCGGCCTGATGGTCGCGGCGGGCTTCCGCCTGCATGCCCATTACGGGCGCTGGTGGCTGGTGCTCGGCGGCGGCGTCTCGATCCTGTTCGGCATCGCGCTCCTGATCAATCCCGGCCTGTCGGTCCTGGTGCTGACCTGGTGGATCGGCAGCTACGCGATGGTGTTCGGACTCCTGCTGGTCCTGCTGGCCTTCCGCCTGCGCGGCCGCCATGCGGAGGCGGGCCGGCCCGGCCCCCTGGGGCGTCCCGGAACGGCGTAGCTTTGCCCGCGCGAGATGGTCTAGAACCGACCCGACACCGCGCGGCGCTTCGCTGCTGAGCGCCGCCCCCCGTGACCATGGCCCGCGATGACCTCCCCCGACCCGGACCGCCCGCGCCCCGAGCGGGTCGACCCGCCCCAGCCGGCCCCTGGACCACGCCCCGCCGGCGGGCCGGAGACCGAGGACACGCGCGCCGCGGCGCGGGAAGCCGCGGCGGCGGCCCGGATCCTCGGCCGCCAGCTCGGCGTGCTCGCCATGGGCGCGGCGCGGGGGGCCGGGCGCCGGGCCGCCGGCGCGGCGCGGGCGGCGGGGCCCGCCTGGCAGGGATGGGCCGACCGCATCCGCCCCCGCACGCCGGCCGGCCCGCAACCCCTCGCCCACGCCGCGCCCGCCGCGGGACCGACGCCCGCGGCCGAGCCTGCACGGGAGCCGCCGGCCCGCGCCGCCGGCCTGCCCGCACGCCTGCGCCGGCATCCCTGGCTCGCCGCCGCCCTGGCGGTCGTCCTGCTGCCGATGGTCGTCCTGGCCGGCCTCGTCCTCTACAGCTTCGCCACCCTGCCCCCCCTGGGCGGCGTGGTGCCGGAGGCCGGGCAGCGGGCGCTCACCGTCGAGGCCGATGACGGCCGGGTCTTCGCCACCCGCGGGGCCTTCCAGGGCCAGAAGCTGACGGCGGCGGAGATGCCGCCCCATCTCGGCCAGGCGATCATCGCGATCGAGGACCGACGCTTCCGCTCCCACTGGGGCATCGACCCCCGCGGCCTCCTGCGCGCGGTGTACCGCAACGCCGTCGGCGGCGGCGTGCGCGAGGGCGGCTCGACGATCACCCAGCAATATGCCCGGCTCGTCTCCCTGAACCAGGAGAAGTCGCTGCGGCGCAAGATCCAGGAGGCGTTCCTGGCCCTGCGCGTCGAGGCGACGATGTCGAAGGACGAGATCCTGCTCGGCTACCTCAACACCGCCTATTTCGGCGCCGGGGCCTACGGCGTCGATGCCGCCGCCCGGCGCTACTTCGGCAAGGGCGCCAAGGCCCTGACCCTGCCGGAGGCCGCGATGCTGGCCGGCCTCGTGCGCGCGCCCTCGCAGCTGGCTCCGACCCGGAACTTCGGCGGCGCCAAGGAGCGCGCCGACGTGGTGCTGCAGGCCATGGTCGAGACCGGCGCCATCACGGCGGCCGAGGCCGACAAGGCCCGGGCCCAGACCATCACCCTGCGGACGCCCCCCGAGACGCCGCCTGGCACCAACTACTTCCTCGACATGGTCTCGGCCGAGTCGAAGAAGCTCGCCGACGCACCGGGCGACGTCACCGTGCGGACCACCCTCAACCTCGACCTGCAGAGCCTCGCCGAGGGGGTGATCGCCCGGCGTCTCGATGCCGAGGGGGCCAAGAAGAAGGCCAGCCAGGGCGCCATGGTGGTGCTCAACAAGGAGGGCGCGCTCCTCGCCCTGGTGGGCGGGCGCGACTACGAGGACAGCCAGTTCAACCGTGCCACCCAGGCCAAGCGCCAGCCCGGCTCGCTGTTCAAGCTCTTCGTCTACCTCACGGCCTACGAGAACGGCTTCAACCCCGACACGGTGCTGGTCGACCGGCCGATCCAGATCGGCGACTGGGAGCCGCAGAACGCGACGGGTCGGTTCAAGGGCGCGGTGCCGCTGCGCAGCGCCTTCGCGCAGTCGATCAACACCGTGGCGGCGCAGCTCGCCGACGAGGTCGGCATCCCGGCGGTCATCGCCACCGCCCACCGGATGGGCGTGACCGCGGACCTGCCCAACGTGCCGAGCCTCGCCCTCGGCTCGGCTGAGGTGACGCTGCTCGAGATGACCCGCGCCTATGCGGGGGTGCTGGCCGGGGCCGCGCCGGTGGACACGCACAGCGTCCACGCCATCCGGGGCGCCCAGCCGCAGCCGCTCTACCTGCGCGCCGACGCCAAGGGCGGCACCGCGATCCCCACCGAGGCCCGGGCGATGATGCTCGATTCCCTCCAGGCCGTGGTCGACGGCGGCACCGGCAAGGCGGCCCGGGTCGCCGGCCTACCGGTGGGCGGCAAGACCGGCACGACCCAGGATTATCGCGATGCCTGGTTCATCGGCATGACGCCGGACCTCGTGGTCGGCGTCTGGGTCGGCAACGACGACAATTCCTCCATGAACCGCGTCGGCGGCGGCGATCTCCCGGCGAGCATCTTCCACGACTTCGTCCAGCGGGCGACGGCGCAGCTGGCCAAGGGCCGCAAGCGCCCCTCGGCGGCCCGCGGCGAGCCGGCCCGGGCCGAGCCGGCGCCCGCCCGCGAGACCGCCGCCAGCGCCGCCGCGCCCGGCATCCGCGGCGTGCCGGAGGTGGTCGATACCGGCACCCTGGCCTTCCGCGGCCGTACCGTCCGCCTCCTCGGCGTCGAGGGCGAGGGCGGGGCGCTCGCCCGGCAGCTCGCGCGCTACCTGCGCCGCCGCGAGGTGACGTGCACCGCCGCGGCCGGTGCCGAGGCGGCCGCCGAGCAGCTCCGCTGCCAGATCGACGGCGACGACCTCGCCTCCCTGATCCTCACGGCCGGCGGCGCCCGCGCCGCCGAGGACGCGCCGGCCGACCTCCTGGCCGCCGAGGAGCAGGCCCGCTCCGAGCGCGCCGGCATCTGGGGCCGGCGGCGGTAGGGGGAGGCGGCGCTCGTGCGGGCCCGAGGATCGAGCCTGTGGTTGCACCGCGCCGTCGATCGCCTATCACGATGCTCGCCCGCGAACGGACGTGGGTCGCATCTCCGATGCGGTCGCGCGACGATCCGCGGGAGCTCTGGCGTTGATCAGGGAAGGCACGTCGCTCGGGCAAGACCCGTCGATCAGGCAAGACCCGTCGCTTAGGGGAGACCCGTCGCTCGGGAAAGACACGTCGATTCCAGTGGCTGCCGGCCGGATCGTGCCCCACCGGACGGTCCTGAGGAACGACGTTCCGAACGCCTTCGGGACCTACCACGACCTCGTCCGGGCGAGCGGCTCGACCACCTACCGGCTGGGGGACACGTTCGTGCCGACCATCGTTGAGCGCGTTGCCCCCGGCAGCGTCTTTCACGCCGATGAGGCCAAGGGCTGGGATCGCCTCCACGCCTCGTTCAAGACCCACCTCATTTATCACCAGCAAGCGTACAGCGCTGACGCCGCCTGCACCAATCCAGGCTGAGTCGTTCTTCTCCCGCCTTCGCCGCGCTGAGATGGGCGTGCATCACCACGTCGCCGGCCCCTACCTCGCCGCCTACGCTGGCGAGATGGCTTGGGGCGAGAACCACCGCCGCGTGAGCAACGGTGAGCGGTACGCCCTCATCGCAGGCGCTGCCTTTACGCACGCCCCGTCGAAGGTCTGGAAGGGTTACTAGCAGCGG
This sequence comes from Methylobacterium sp. V23, assembly GCF_002917135.1. Taxonomy (NCBI): domain Bacteria; kingdom Pseudomonadati; phylum Pseudomonadota; class Alphaproteobacteria; order Hyphomicrobiales; family Methylobacteriaceae; genus Methylobacterium; species Methylobacterium sp. V23. The sequence continues at coordinate 67,737 of NZ_PDHT01000018.1, read as the reverse complement.
CACACCGCGCGAAGGCGGCTCGATATGGCCCTCCCTCAGATCGTCAACACGCTTCCTGCTAAGCGAGACGAGATCGAAGAGCATATCAAGATGCTTCGCGACTAGCTTCGAGCGGCAGAGAGCGACCTATCAGCCGTAACGGCCGTCCTCTCCCTCTAAGCTTTCGCCCACCACGCAGACGCGCTTCCCAGCCTACGCCCATCTCAACCGGCTGTTCCGCTTATGGGGAGATGTTCACGCTGGCCAAGAAAGCCATTGCCGAGGCTAGCAAGCCACTCACAACGCGAGGAATTGCCTTGGCGATCATCTGCGCCAAGCGCTGGGATGAGCGGGATATGATGCTACGAAAGGCGGTCGCCTATCCCCTTACCCAATCCCTAACGCGGGCCCTACAGCAGGGACGAATTATTGGAAGGGGTAAAAGGCAAAACGTCAGATTTTGAGACGTTTGGGAACTAGGAGCCAGAAGATTTCTGCCCAGCAAAAATTCCGCCGTAGCCCTTATTTGGCGTCCCGTAAGTCTGCTCGAAAATAAGCTGACAAACCGCCATGCCTTGATCAAGGACAATCGTGTTTGAGCCTGAATTAAAAATTTCTAACTGGATATTCCCGCTAAATCCAGAGTGAATAGTCGGTGCAGTGACGTGAATACCGACACCCAATCTTGCAAGAGAACTTTTGCCCTCTACTCGCGCCGCGATACGGGATTTAAAGGGCAGCTCAACTTCTTCAAGCGTCCAGCCGAGTACAAAGCCGCCTGGCTTAAGAGTAAAGCTATTCTGCTGAACTTTGTCCTGCATTTATTGCAAGTTTATATAAGAATACCCCGGCTGACCGGGGTGTATAGTTGTTCCTGGCATGCTTTTCCAGGTTGCAAATCGGTCAGATAAGGTGAGATCAAGCGTAGTTGAGCTTAGTGCCGCATCCAAATTTGGCTGCGGCGATATGATGATCTGACCACTCTTAAGCGCCGTTTCAATCTCTCTATCTGTAAGGATCATTTGGCGCCCACCGACTATTTGGTTTTACGCAGTCTGCAGAACCCTGTCTGAGACAACCTCTGACTCAGGGATCCATATACGCCAGCGACCAGAGGCCGACTCGCGAGGAAGTTCAATAAGATACTGCCCCTTCTGCACATTTAAAGGAGCGCCCACGTTAATGGTCCCGTTTTGAAAGTGGCGGCTTGACAAAGCCACTTCCTCGCTAGGGCCATTGACCGTTACGATGCTAACGACGGCCTCGGAAGGCCCTGGGCCGTCGGCTATCTTCGTGCACTTAACGAGCATGGTGGCCTCTTGGTTCGAGAACAAAACAGGAACGCTCCTTGTCGTAAATGCCATACCGCGCACACACAACGAGAAACTTCTCCCCAAAGTTCACAGGTGCCGCATCACGATGCCGATAAGACACCTTGTGTGAACGGCTAAGCCAATCCCCTCGGATGGAATGGGCGGTTAACAGAAAGCGTAAAATCCGACTCTCTGGAGTTATGTGCTTATACGGTCACGCTTTGAGACGCAGTGCGGATGAACACGGGTCTCTAAATTTCGGGCGCTCGTGCTCACCTCAGCGCTTTTGGGTTAGGTTGCTGCATAATACCGAGGCTTTCTACGGCGTCGCCCCGAACCGGCTTCGGGGCGAACTGCGCGGGGCGGCCGGCACGAACGCGCAGGCGCTCAGGGTGGATCGCATGGACGCCTGGTACCGGGACCTGAACGTGTCCCCTCCCGTGTCGGCCTAGCGTCCGTCCGTCGCGCCGCCGCGGCGCGACGCGCGGGGGGCGCGCCGGGCGGCCGCCACCCACCCCCTTGACCTTCCCACCATGGGAACCCCCACATGGGGGACATGGACAAGCGCCCGCTCCTCGATTCCGCGATTCCCACGCCCGGCCGGCGCCTCGGCTTTCCGGTGGAGGGGCTGTCCTGCGCCTCCTGCGTCGGGCGGGTCGAGCGGGCGCTCCGGGCGCTGCCCGGGGCCCAGGAGGTCTCGGTCAACCTCGCCACCGGTTGGGCCGAGCTGCGTCTGCCCGGGCCGGGCGCCGCGGCGGTGGAGGCCGTCGCCCGGGCGGGCTACGGGGTGCCGGAGACCGTCACGGCCCTGGAGATCGCCGGGCTGTCCTGCGCCTCCTGCGTCGGCCGGGTGGAGCGCGCGCTGGGCGCCGTCCCGGACGTCACGGCGGTCGCTGTCAACCTCGCCACCGGTCGCGCCGAGATCCGCCACCCCGAGGGGCTGGTGGCGCGCCGGGACCTGGAGGCCGCGGTCGTGAAGGCGGGCTACCAGCCGCAGGCCCCGGGCGAGGCACCGGTCGCGGCCCGGGAGGCCCGCCAGGCGCGGGAGGGGGCGGGCCTGCGCCGCGACCTCGTCGCAGCGGCCGTCCTGTCGGCGCCCGTCGTCCTCCTCGACATGGGCGGCCACCTCGTCCCGGGCTTCGGCCACGCGGTTCACGGCGCGCTCGGCGCCGGGGCCGGCTGGATCCAGGCCGGACTCGCCACCCTGGTGCTCGCCGGACCCGGGGCCCGCTTCTTCCGCCAGGGCCTGCCCGCCCTGGTCCGCGGCCATCCGGACATGAACGCCCTCGTGGCCCTCGGGTCCGGCGCCGCCTACCTCTATTCCCTGGTCGCGGTCCTGGCGCCGGAGCTGCTCCCGCCCGGGACGGCCCATCTCTACTTCGAGGCCGCGACCCTCATCGTCACGCTGATCCTCCTCGGCCGGACCCTCGAGGCGCGGGCCAGGGGGCGGACGGGCGCGGCCATCGCGCGCCTGGTCGGCCTCAGCCCCGCCACCGCGCGGGTGATCCGCGACGGCGTCGAGACGGAGGTGGCCCAGGCCAGCCTCCGGCGCGGGGACGTGGTCCGGGTCCGCCCGGGCGAGCGGGTGGCCGCCGACGGCACCCTGGTCTCCGGGGCGAGCTACGTCGACGAGAGCATGATCACCGGCGAGCCGGTGCCGGTGGCCAAGGCGCCCGGCGACGGGGCGGTGGGCGGCACCCTCAACACCCATGGCAGCTTCGACCTGCGGGTAGATTCCGTCGGAGCCGAGACCGTGCTCGCCCGGATCGTCCGTATGGTCGAGGCGGCGCAGGGCGCCAAGCTGCCGATCCAGGCCCTGGTCGACCGGGTCACGGGCTGGTTCGTGCCCGCGGTCATCGCCGCCGCGGCGGCGACCTTCGCGGGCTGGCTCGCCTTCGGCCCGAGTTCCGCCGACGCCCCCGCCCTCGGCCTCGCGCTGGTCAACGCCATCGCGGTGCTCATCATCGCCTGCCCCTGCGCCATGGGCCTCGCGACCCCGACCTCCATCATGGTCGGCACCGGCCGGGCGGCGGAGCTCGGCGTGCTGTTCCGCAACGGCGGCGCGCTCCAGCGCCTGTGCGCGGTCCGGGTCGTCGCCCTCGACAAGACCGGAACGCTGACCCTCGGCCGCCCGACCCTCACCGACCTCGTCGCCGCGCCGGGCATCGCGGCGGACGAGGCCCTGCGCCTGGCCGCGAGCCTCGAATCCCGCTCCGAGCACCCCGTCGCCCGCAGCCTCGTGGCGGGGGCCGCGGCGCGCGGCCTGGCCCTCGGATCGGTGACGGACTTCGCGGCGGAGCCCGGCTACGGCATCGCCGGCACGGTGGAGGGCCGCACGGTCGTGGTGGGGGCCAAGCGCTTCCTTGATCGCCGCGGCATCGCCGCCGGGGCCCTGGAGACCGAGGCCGACCGCCTCGCCCGGGACGGCCGCAGCCCCCTCTACGTCGCCCTCGACGGGCGCCTCGCCGCCGTGATGGCCGTGGCGGACCCGATCAAGCCCGGCGCGGCGGACGCCGTGGCGGCCCTGCGCGCCCGCGGCCTCGTGGTGGCGATGGTCACCGGGGACGGGCAGGCGGCCGCGGAGGCCGTGGCCCGCACCCTCGGCATCGCGTCGGTCGCGGCCGAGATCCTGCCCGGCGGCAAGGTCGCGGCGGTGCAGGCCCTGCGCGCCCGCCACGGCGCGGTGGCCTTCGTGGGCGACGGCATCAACGACGCGCCGGCCCTGGCCGAGGCCGATGTCGGGATCGCCATCGGCACCGGCACCGACATCGCGGTGGACGCCGCCGACGTGGTGCTGATGTCGGGCGCCCTCTCGGGCCTGGTCAGCGCCCTCCGGCTCTCGGCCGCGGTGATGCGCAACATCCGCCAGAACCTGTTCTGGGCCTTCGCCTACAACGTCGCGCTGATCCCGGTGGCGGCGGGGCTGCTCCACGCCGTCGGCGGGCCGCTGCTCTCGCCGGTCCTCGCCGCCGGCGCCATGGCGCTGTCGAGCGTCTTCGTCCTCGCCAACGCCCTGCGCCTGCGCCGGGCCGGCGGCAGGGTGACGATTCCGGGGGCGGCGACCCCGGGGGCTGGGGCATGAGCGCGGGGGCGATCACCATCGGCGAGGCCGCCCGCGCCACCGGCGTCTCGGCCAAGATGATCCGCTACTACGAGGAGACCGGCCTGCTGGCGCCGGCCGGCCGGACGGCCGCGGGCTACCGCCTCTACACCGGCGCCGACCTCCACGCCCTGCGCTTCGTGCGCCGGGCCCGCGACCTCGGCTTCACCATGGAGGACATCCGGGCGCTCCTCGCCCTCTGGCACGACCGCTCGCGGGCGAGCGCCCAGGTGCGGCGCCTCGCCCTCGACCACGTGGCGGACCTGCGGCGCCGGATCGACGCCCTGGACGGCATGGCCCGCACCCTGGAGGACCTCGCCGCCCATTGCGGCGGCGACGCCCGGCCCGACTGCCCGATCCTCGACGACCTCGCCAGCGGCCGGCAGGGCTTGGCCGGCAAGGGCTTGGGCGGCGAAAGCCTGACCGGCAAGGGCTTGACCGGCGCGACACCGCGGCAGGGGGAGCGCGACCCCGAAGGGGCGCCTTCGCGACGCGGGAAGCGTTGACCGCATTCCTGGCCTCTTGTTTGCTGGGTGAACGGCGTCGCAACCCCGGCGCGTCCCCCCTTGAGAGCCGTCGCCTCTCGAAAGTCGCTGTCCATGCCCGTCCTCGACCGGATCGCCGCCTTCGCGGACGAGATCGCCGCCTGGCGCCAGGATCTCCACGCGCATCCCGAGCTGCAATACGACGTCCACCGCACCGCCGGCTTCGTCGCCGACAAGCTGCGGGCCTTCGGCTGCGACACGGTCGCCACCGGCATCGGCCGCACCGGCGTCGTCGGCGTGATCCGGGGCCGCGCCCACGGCTCGAACCGGGCCATCGGCCTGCGCGCCGACATGGATGCCCTGCCGATCCAGGAGGCGCGCGACCTGCCCTACCGCTCCACGGTGCCGGGAAAGATGCATGCCTGCGGGCATGACGGGCACACCGCGATGCTGCTCGGGGCGGCGAAGTACCTCGCCGAGACCCGGGACTTCGACGGCACGGCGGTGCTGATCTTCCAGCCGGCCGAGGAGGGCGGCGGCGGCGGCGAGGCCATGGTCCGCGACGGCATGATGGAGCGCTTCGGCGTCGAGACCGTCTACGGCATGCACAACATCCCGGGCCAGGCGCTGGGCACCTTCGCCATCCGGCCGGGCCCGATCATGGCCTCCACGGACCGCTTCACCATCACCATCACGGGACGGGGCGGCCACGCCGCCCAGCCGCACAACGCCATCGACAGCGTGCTGGTGGCCAGCCACGTGATCACGGCCCTGCAATCCGTGGTGTCGCGCACCGTCGATCCCCTGGAGAGCGCGGTGGTCTCGGTCTGCGCCCTGGAGGCGGGGGAGGCCTTCAACGTGCTGCCCCAATGCGTGGTCCTGCGGGGCACCATGCGGGCGCTCTCGAAGCCGATGCGGGCCCTGGTCCAGGACCGGATCAGCGCGATCGTCACCCACGTGCCGCGGGGCTTCGGCGCCACGGGCACCATCGAATTCAACAGCGGCTATCCCATCACCGAGAACCATCCGGCGGAGACGGACTTCATCGCCGACGTGGCGGCGGAGCTCGTCGGCGAGGCCGGGATCGAGCGGGCCGTGGCGCCCATGATGGCGGCGGAGGATTTCTCCTACATGCTCGCCCACCGCCCCGGCGCCTACATCTTCCTCGGCAACGGCGACAGCGCCGGCCTGCACCACCCCGACTACGACTTCAACGACGCCGCCGCGCCCTACGGCGCCTCGCTCTGGGCCCGGGTGATCGAGACGGGGCTGCCGATCCGGGGCGCGTGAGGCGGGGCGCGCCGCGCGGGCCGACCGATGGCCCTGACTTGACCCTGACTTGACCCTCACTTGGCCCTGCGCCGGGAACGGCACCCGATCCGCTCGACCCGGCGCGGGACGGCTTGCGACCCCGACCGGGTATCCCGACGAGGCCCTGCGCGTTTCCGGACCGTCCGTTCGTCGGCCCCGGGGCGATGGCGCGCGACGCCGCTCCGCGCGCGGCGTCATCCCCCGGGTCCGCGATTGAGCCTTACCGCCGCCGGCGCGTTCACGTCCGTGTCCTCACCCGAACGGAAGCCGCGATGTCGAGCCCCTCTGAGCGAAAGGCTCGCCTGATCGTCCATGGCGACCAGCCCTACAATGCCGAACCGCCCCTCGGCCGCCTCCGCGCCGCCTACCGGACCCCGGCGGAGGACTTCTATGTCCGCTCGCATGGCGACCTGCCGGATCTCGAACCGGAAACCTGGAGGCTCACCGTCGATGGCGGAGACGGTGTCACGGGCGAGCTGTCGCTGCACGACCTGCAGATCCGCTTCCCGGAAGTCACGGTCACGGCCACGATGCAGTGCGCCGGGAATCGTCGCGCCGACCTGCGTGCGGTTGCCCCGGTCTCCGGCGATCCTTGGGATGCCGGGGCCATCGGAACGGCGGCGTGGACCGGCGTCCGGCTCGGCGACGTTCTGCGCGCGTTCGGGGTCACGGGCGACGCCGGTCTCCATGTGGCCTTCGAGAGCCACGACCGCGTCGAGGGGCGCCCCTACGGAGCCTCGATCCCCCTCGCCAAGGCCATGGCGCCCGAGACCTTGCTCGCCCACGCCATGAACGGCGCGCCTCTGCTGCCCGAGCACGGCTTCCCGGTCCGCGCCGTCGTGCCGGGCTTTGCCGGCGTGCGCAGCCCCAAATGGCTCCGCCGCCTCGCGGTGCAGCGCCACCCGTCCGACAACCCGATTCAGGCCGACGATTACAAGCTGTACCCGCCCGACGTGACCGCGGAGAGCGCGGACCCCACTCGGGGGCACACCATCGACACGATGCCGCTGAACGCGGCGATCTGCGAGCCGGACCGCGGCGCCACCCTCAAGGCCGGGCCGAACCGGGTCCGCGGCTACGCGGTGAGTGGCGACAGGGCCATTGTCCGTGTCGATGTCTCCGGGAATGGAGGCCGGTCCTGGAGGCAGGCCGACCTCGAGCACGAGACGGATGCGCCGTTCGCCTGGACCTTCTGGAGCGTGGACCTGGATCTGCCGCCAGGCGAACACGAGCTCGCCGTCCGCGCCTGGGATGCCGCCGGCCAAACGCAGCCGGCGTTGCCGGACGATGTCTGGAACCACAAAGGCTATCTCTGCACCTGCTGGCACCGGCTGCGTGTGCGGGCGGAGGCCTGACTCACCGGTTTGTCCCAAGCACGCGGAGCGCGTTTAGTGCGCAGCCCCCCGGATTGTTGCCGACATCGTCGCGGACTTGCCCCGCATCCCGCGGGCCGCCTGCGCGGGTGACGCCTCCAGCCCGACGGTTCGCGCGGCGCCGGGACGGGGAACGGCAGGGGCGGGACTCGCACGACATCGTGGTCCCCTGCGAGGACCGGAGCGCGGCGGCGTTCGCGACCGTCCCGGCTGCGCAGATCGACCGCCTTCGGGACGTCCGGTTCGCGGGCTGGCCTGGCCTGGAAGCGGCGGTCCGACGGGGGGCGATGACATCAGGGACGCGGGACAGGGCGATCCAGGGACCCCTGATCCCGCAGCCTGGGCTGACGAAAGCTGTCCGCCGCGCTCGACGCGGCCGCCTTCCGCTCCGTCGCCGGTGGCGGCATCGATCTCATGTGGGACGGCCCGGGCGGCGCCGATACCGTCGCGCGCGGCCCTTCAATCCTGACGGTCGATGTTCTCGATGCCTCGAGGTCTGCGCGGCTTCAGGTCGGCGGTGGGTCGGAGGCCTGGTTGTCGGGGGTCCCGCCCACGGCGATCACGGCAAACGACATCTTATTCATTAAGCGCATCAGCGATGGTCGTAATTTCGTAAGCTTGGCAGATCCTGCGCGCACGCCGCGCAGGATCTGATGTCTTAAAATGCCTTTCGTCCGCGGCTATCAGGCATCGGCGTTGCGTGAGAGACTGAGGACCGGCGGCCCGGAAATGTAAGTCTTAAAGAATTCTGCAGCCTCTGCCATGTCATTCGCGCGATCTGTCTCGACAGCAGCGTCCATCGCGCGCTTGAATTCACCAGATAGAAGGGCAATGTAGAAATCTGATTGAGCGAATTCACTTCGATATCTATCATTCTCCGGCTCATCCTTGATCGCTGCAAGTTGTAGATTTTTCTCCTTGTCGGTCATTGTGCGGTCGCTACGGATACGGTCTTCCACGGCCCCCCAGTTGTCAAACCGCTCGGCGACTTGGCTCTGACCGATAGCGATGATGATGGAGCGAGGTTCTTTCGCCCTCTGCGCTGCCGCGTCCCGCTCCGCTTGGGTGACGTTGAAGATGACCGCGGCGCCCGAGGCTTGTCGGGCGGCAGGGCCCGGAGCGGGTGACAGGCCCTGGGCCGTCTTGATCAGGTCGTTGGCATCACCGGAGGCCGGCTGCGCCGAGGGAGGCCGTCCGAGCTCCCGCAGCAGCGAGAGGACGGAACTGGACCGCGCGGACATTTCGCTCACGTACATGATGGTTCTCCAATGGATCGGCGCTCGGATCCTCATTGCGGGCCATGCTGTCCGCGGGCGCGCGATCGCGGAGCAGGCCGACGATCATGGGGGCCTTGCCATTGAAAAGGGTGTTAAACCACCGGCCTAGACTGTCTCGGCATGAGACTCTCAGGCTAAAATGTTTCGATGGATTGGAGCAGTCCGACACCGGTGCGCGCCCTGAACTGGAGAGACGGGTGCCGGTGCGGTGCGTGCCTGCCGAAGCCGCAGCGACCACGGGCGGCGCGTCGGAGATCGAAGGCCCGGAACGCGGCTCATGGAGGGCGCCGCGCGCAACGACTCGACACGACGCGACGGCACCCCCCGTCCTGCGGGGGGGCGGTCGCTCTGGTTGGACGACGGAGCCGCGTCACGTCGGCCCGGGGCCGCGCGGCGGAGCCCGGGATGGCACGCCTGTGGCGCGTCCCTTCGGGTTCCGCGCTCGGGGGCGGTGACGGGGACCGGCGGCGCGGGGCGGTCGCCGGACGAAGGAGGGGGCCTGCGCGTGCCGCTGCTGTGCGCGCCCGCGGTCACCCTCTCCGGGGGGAGGGGGCGAACGCCCTGCTCAGGCCGGGCGGTTGGCCGTTCCGCCGAGGTGGAACACCCGGTGCGGCACCAGTTCGCCGCGCTCGACGTCGCCCACCGCCACGAGGATGCCGCCGCAGGTGGCGAAGGCCTTGCCCTCCACCGGGGCGTCCCGCCCGCGCAGGATCACCGGCTGGCCGCGCATCAGGCGCAGGGCCATGTCGCGGGAGACCGGCACCGACGGGACCGCATCGAGGGCGGTCTCGACCGGATGGAGATGGCCGGCATTGCCGTCCGGCCCGGCTTCCTCGAGGGCGGCGACCTGGCAGGCATCCGCTTCCGTGAAGGGGCCGACCCGGGTGCGGCGCAGGGCCGAGACGTGGCCGTAGCAGCCGAGCAGGCGGCCGAGGTCGCGGGCGATGGCGCGGACATAGGTGCCCTTGCCGCAGGCGGCCTCGATCACCGTGCGCTCGGGGCTGTGCTCCACCACCGCCAGATGGTCGATCTGGACCGGGCGGGCCACCAGCACGACCTCCTCGCCGTCGCGGGCGAGGTCGTAGGCGCGCTCGCCCGCGATCTTGATCGCCGAGTAGCGCGGCGGCACCTGCTCGATGGCGCCGATGAAGGTCGGCAGCGCCGCCGCGACGGCCTCCCGGGTCGGGCGCGCCTCGCTGGTGGCCACCGGCCGGCCCTCGGCATCGTCGGTGTCGGTCTCGATGCCCCAGGTCACGGTGAAGATGTAGGCCTTGCGCCCGTCCATCACGAACGGAACCGTCTTGGTCGCCTCGCCCAGGGCGATCGGCAGGATGCCGGAGGCCAGGGGGTCGAGGGTGCCGGCATGGCCCGCCTTCTTGGCGTTGAAGGCGCGCTTCACCACCGCGACCGCGTGGGTCGAGGTCATGCCGACGCCCTTGTCGAGGATCACCCAGCCGTTGACGTCGCGGCGCTTCGGCCGATCGGGACGCGGCGCGCCCCGCGGCGGTCGCCGGCCCTCGGCGGCCACGGGCCGGTCCGCCGGATTCGGCAGCGCTGAGCCCTCGGTGCGCTCGACGGTCGGTTCGTTGATCATGGGGGTCCTCGGTCAATGATCATAGGGGGCGGGCGGCACGTCCTGCGCCGTCATCCGTCCCGGTCGGGGTTCGCTGTTCGGTGTCTCCGCCGCCGCGGGCCGGAGACCCTGCACCGCTCAAGCGCGCTGCGCGTCAGGCGGCATCGGGGTCCGAGGCGCCGTCGTCCTTCTCCGCATCCGGCGATTCGAGGTCTCGGCGCACCTTATCAGTCCGCAGCAGGGCGTCGATCCGGTCGGCCTCGTCGAAGGTCTCGTCGCGCAGGAAGCGCAGGTCGGGGGCGTATTTGAGGTTCACCCGTCGGGCGACCTCCTGGCGCAGCGCCTTCTTGTTGCGGGCCAGCGCGGCCAGGACCGGCGCCTCGTCGAGGCCGCCGAGCGGCATGATGTAGGCGGTGGCGAGCTTCAGGTCCGGTGACATCCGCACCTCCGGCACGGTGATGACGTGGGCGCTCAGCACCGGGTCCTGGATATCGCCGCGCTGGAGAACCTCGGCGATGGCGTGGCGGATCAGCTCGGCGACGCGCTGCTGGCGCTGCGAGGGTCCGGTGGGGGTCTGTCTCTGGGCCATGTCGGGTTCTGATCGTCTTCTCGTCGAAACGGTTCGACACCGGCGCGCCGGAAGCCGCGGACGATGCGTCGCTGAAACGGAACATCGAGGTGCCGCCGCACGGAAACGCCGAGCCGGCTGAAACGAAGCGGACGTCGAAGGCGACCCTCTTAGCGCAGTTCGCCGTCCGGGATATAGGCCCGTCGCGTCAGTTTCCGCGTCGTCTTTCCGCGGAAGAAACGCGTGCGGGCTCCAAAATGCACGACGGGGCCGCGACCTCGTCGCGACCCCGCTGGTATTCGGAAGCGAATCAACCGCTCAGAGCGTGCGGCGGATCTCCTCGACCCGGTAGCATTCGATGGTGTCGCCGGCCCGCATATCCTGGAAGTTCTCGAAGGACATACCGCACTCGTAGCCGGCGGTGACTTCCTTCGCGTCGTCCTTCAAGCGCTTCAGCTGGGCGAGCTTGCCCTCGTGGATGACCACGCTGTCGCGAATCAGTCGGACATGCGCCCCACGCTGGACCACACCGTCGGTGATGCGGCAACCGGCGATCTTGCCGACCTTCGAGACGTCGAAGATCTGCAGGATCTGGGCCTCGCCGAGACGCTCCTCGCGAAGGGTCGGCGGCAGCATGCCCGAGAGGGTCGACTTAATGTCATCCACGAGGTCGTAGATGATGTTGTAGTAGCGGATCTCGACGCCGTTCCGCTCGGCCGACTCGCGCGCTTCCTTGTGGGCCCGCACGTTGAAGCCGATGACGACGGCCTTCGAGGCCTCCGCCAGGGTGATGTCCGATTCGGTGATACCGCCGACGCCCGCGAGCAGGATGCGCGCCGACACCTCGTCGTTGCCGAGCTTCTCCAGCGCGCCGTTGATGGCCTCGACCGAGCCCTGCACGTCGCCCTTGACGACGAGCGCCAGTTCCTTGCGGCCGGCGCCCTCCTTCAGGTCGCGCATCATGTCCACGAGCGAGCGGTTGGCACCGCCGGTGCGCGCGGCCAGGCGCTCGCGCTTCTGGCGAGCCCGGTACTCGGTGACCTCCCGCGCCCGCGCCTCGTTCGGCACGACTACGACGCGGTCGCCCGCATCCGGGGTGCCGTTGAAGCCGAGCACCTCCACCGGGACCGACGGTCCGGCGTAGGGCACGTTCTCGCCCTTGTCATCGATGAGGGCACGCACGCGGCCCCACTCGGCACCGGCCACGACGATGTCGCCGGTGAACAGGGTGCCGCGCTGGACCAGGACCGTCGCCACCGGGCCGCGACCGCGATCGAGCTTGGCCTCGATGACCGTGCCCTCACCGTCACGCGTCTCGTTGGCGCGCAGGTTCATGATTTCGGCCTGGAGCTGCAGGCCCTCGAGAAGCTCCGGCAGACCGTCGCCGGTCTTGGCCGAAACCTCGAACTCGAGAGTCTCGCCGCCCATGGACTCGACCTGGATGTCGTGCTGCAGCAGCTCGGTGCGCACCCGCTGAGGGTTCGCCTCGGGCTTGTCGATCTTGTTGATTGCCACGATGAGCGGCACGCCGGCCGCCTTGGCGTGAGAGATCGCCTCCACCGTCTGGGGCATGACGCCGTCATCGGCCGCCACCACGAGCACGACGATGTCCGTCACCTTGGCGCCGCGGGCGCGCATCGAGGTGAAGGCTGCGTGGCCGGGGGTGTCGATGAAGGTGACCATGTCGCCGCTCGGGGCTGCAACCTGATAAGCACCGATGTGCTGCGTAATGCCGCCGGCCTCGTAGGAGACGACGGTGGTCTTGCGGATCGCGTCGAGGAGCGAGGTCTTGCCGTGGTCGACGTGGCCCATGATCGTGACGACCGGGGGACGCGGATCGAGATCCTCCTCCAGCTCGGGCTCGTCGCTGAACAGGCCTTCTTCGACGTCCGACTCCGCGACGCGGCGCACAGTGTGGCCAAGTTCCTCGGCAATCAGCTGCGCTGAATCCGAGTCGATCACGTCGGTGATCTTGTGGATCTCGCCCTGCTTCATCAGCAGACGGATGACATCCACCGCTCGCTCCGACATGCGGTTGGCGAGTTCCTGGATCGTGATCGTCTCCGGGATGATGACTTCGCGGGAGAGCTTTTCTTTCTGCTCGACCTGCCGGTTTCCGCTCATGCGTTGCTGGCGGCGGCGGAACGAGGCGACGGAGCGCGTGCGCTCGTCTTCACCCGAGGTGGCGGTAGCAATCGTGAGGCGGCCGCGGTTGCGGTCACCACCTGGCTGCTTCGGTGTCTTGGGCGGCGTGATGATCTTGAGCGGCATGCCCGGGCGGCGGATCACGCGCTTCTGCTCGCTCTCCTCCTCAGCAGCCTGCGGACGACCCGCCGTGCGGGCCGGCGTGGCACCACCGGCCGGACGAGCGGCCGTTGCGGCCGTCGGGGCGGTGGGCTCAGGCTCCGGCGCCGGAGCGGGACGAGCCATGAAGTTGAGATCGCGCGGCTTGCGCACGTCCGCCGTAATGGTCTTGCGCGGTTCTGCCGTGGCCGGACGCGCCGTCAACGGCGGGCGGGCAGCCGGACGGGCAGGAGTTGCTGTTGCGGCCGGACGGGCCGGCGCAGCGGCAGCGGCGGGACGCTCTGCCGCCGGAGCGGCTGCGGGGGGCGCCGAGCGAACGATCGTCGGAGCCGCGGGCATCGGAGCGGTCTTCGACACCGTCGGGGCAGAGGCCGGCGCGGCCTGTTCCTTGGCTGCCTCCTGCGCCGCAGCTTCGGCGGCGCGCTGCGCCTCCTCGGCGGCACGACGCTCCTCGTCCTCTTTGCGGCGGCGGGCCTCTTCTTCGCGCTTCTTGGCCTCGGCCGCTTCACGCTCGCGCTGCTCGGCAGCCAGGCGCTCACGCTCCGCAGCGGCTTCCGCCTCGGCACGGTTGCGGGCCTCCGTCTCGCGACGCTGGGCGTCGGCGAGGGCGGCGGCGCGGGCATCGCGCTCCTGCTCGCTGAGCGTCCGCAGGACGACGCCGTTCGCCGAGCGCTGGGCCGGGCGCGGAGCCGCTGGCGGCGGGGGCGGGGCCACCCGCGTCGCAGGGGCGACGGGCGTCGTCTCACGCGCTGGGGCAGCCGGAGCCGCACCGATGACACGGCGCTTCACCGTCTCGACCACGACCTGCTTGGTGCGGCCATGGGAGAAGCTCTGACGCACCGTTCCCTGCTCGATCGGACGCTTCAAGGACAGCGGCTTCGAAGGGGGTCTCGCCTGCGTCTTGTCGCCCGGATTGTTCGTATCGCTCATTCAGTCCAAACCCTGAGGGTTTCCATCGTCCCGTGAACCGGCAAACTGCTGTGCGCCGGGTAGATCCGTCACTTCAATCGTCGTGCAGATCGGAAACGGCCTGCCCAATGCGGGCGGAGCCGGCCTCCTCGGCCGTCGTCGCCAAACCCTCGAAGGAGCGGAGCCGACGCCAACGCGCAAGGCAGCCGGAAGCTCCGACTCCTGCGACGAGAGCCGCATGTATCACATGATCCCGACCCAAGGCCATGTCCAATTCTTCATTGGACAGGTCATCGATGACGGGAATGCACGATATGGCACTGCCATGCCGCCGGTGCAATGCCGCGACGATCTTCCGCCGTCCGTCGGCGCTGCCGTCGGACGCTTGAATCACTGCCGCGACGCCGGCCTTGTCGCCGATGGCCGACTCCACCTTGGCAAAGCCCGCGACGACGCATCCGGCCTTGTTGGCCAGGGACAACGACTGACGCAGGTCGGCGCGCAGACCCTCCGCGATGCGGTCGGCGAGATCGGATGCGACTGCATCCTTGCTCTTGAAGGCGCGCTGGAACGCACGTCGCTTCACCGCTTCATTGACCACCACACGTGTGGGGGTCAGCCAGGCGCCCCGGCCCGGCAGGCGGGCTCGGAGATCCGGCACTACGGTGCCGTCGGGTCCGAGCACGAAGCGGATCAAGCCGGATGGCGCCTGCGTCACGCGTGTGACGAGGCATGTGCGCAGAGCATTGGCACGACCTCGCCCCAGACCCGGATCGAGCAGCGTGCTCGGATCCGGTTCTGCAGCGGCGTCGGTCACGTCTGCGGTTTCGCCCGTCATGCGGCGTGGGAGTCTCTCGTCGACCGGAACATATCCCCCGCGATCGACGACCGCGGGGCGCAATGATTCGCGTCGTCAGGCCGAAGCGGGTTCTTCGTCGGTGGTCTCGGCGGCTTCGGTCTCGGCCGGCGCCTCGATCCAGCCGGCATGGACACGGGCCGTCATGACCATCGCCTCCGCCTCCGCCCGCGAAATCTCGAAACCGTCGAGATAGCCTGCGTGCCGCTTGGCCTCGGGGCCACGCCCCTCGGTGTAGCCCACCAGATCGTCTGTAGCGCAGCCGGCGAGGTCCTCGATCGTCTTCACGTCATTCTCGCCCAGCGCCACCAGCATGGGCGTGGTGATGCCGTCGATCTCGCGCAACTCGTCTTGGACGCCGAGTTCCTGCCGCTTGGCATCGAATTCCGATTCGACGCGGGCGAGGTGATCCTGGGCGCGGGCCTGGATCTCGGTTCCGCTTTCCTCGTCGAGGCCCTGGATGTTGGCGAGCTCGCCCGGTTCGACATAGGCGATCTCCTCGACGTTGCGGAAGCCTTCCGCTGCCAGGAGCTGCCCCACGGTCTCGTCGACATCGAGGGCTTCCATGAAGATCGCGGTGCGCTCGGCGAATTCCTTCTGACGGCGCTCCGACTCCTCGGCCTCGGTAAGGATGTCGATATCCCAGCCCGTGAGCTGTGAGGCGAGGCGCACGTTCTGGCCGCGGCGGCCGATCGCCAGCGAGAGCTGGTCGTCGGGTACCACCACCTCGATACGGTCGGCCTCCTCGTCCAGCACCACCTTGACCACTTCTGCCGGCTGCAGCGCGTTGACGATGAAGGTCGCCTGGTCCTCGGACCACGGGATGATGTCGATCTTCTCGCCCTGAAGCTCACCGACGACCGCCTGGACGCGGGAGCCGCGCATGCCGACGCACGCGCCGACTGGGTCGATCGAGCCGTCCCGCGAGATCACCGCGATCTTGGCGCGCGAGCCCGGATCGCGGGCCACCGCCTTCACTTCGACGATGCCGTCGTAGATCTCCGGCACTTCCTGGCCGAAGAGCTTGGCCATGAATTGCGGGTGCGAGCGCGAGAGGAAGATCTGCGGCCCGCGTACCTCGCGGCGCACGTCGAAAAGGTAGGACCGGATGCGGTCGCCCGGACGGAAGGTTTCACGCGGGATCATCTCGTCGCGGCGCACGATGCCTTCACCGCGACCAAGGTCGACGATGACGTTGCCGTACTCGACGCGCTTCACGAGACCGTTCACGACCTCGCCGATCCGGTCTTTGTACTCGTCGAACTGACGGTCGCGCTCGGCGTCGCGCACCTTCTGCACGATGACCTGCTTGGCCGACTGAGCGGCGACGCGCCCGAAATCGAAGGGCGGCAGGGTGTCGGAGATCACGTCGCCCACGAGGGCGCCGGGGTTGTAGCGGCGGGCCTGGTCGAGGGTGACCTCTCGAGCATCGTTCTCAACCTGATCCACCACCACGAGGTGGCGCGACAGGCGCAACGCGCCGGTCTTGGGGTCAATCTCGGCATGCACGTCCGTCTCGGCCCCGTAGCGGGAGCGCGCGGCCTTGGCGATCGCTTCTTCCATCGCGTCGATGACGATGGAGCGGTCGATCACCTTCTCGCGGGCAACCGCTTCGGCGATCTGCAGGAGTTCGAGCCTGTTGGCGCTGACGACGGCCATCGGTTTTCGTCCTTCTCTTCGTCGTAGGGCGTTCACATCCCGCATCCCGGGCCACGGCGGCACCGGGAGATCGGGGGAAAAACTAGTGGAGCTTGCCATCTTCCTTCACCCGCACCGCCTTGGTGCGGACGGGCTTGGCCTTGTTCTTCGCCTTGATGGCGAGGCTTTCCTCGGTCTCGATCTTGACGGGCTTGGGCCTCTGCGAGGCCTTCGGCTTCAGGGGCCGGGTCACCTTTTTCTTCAGCGGAGCGGGGGGCAACTCGGCCTCCGCCTCGATCTCATCCGACTCTTCGTCATCGTCGTCCGCGTCCAGGACGGGCGGACCGCCGCGGCGAAGCGATTCGCGCACGAGTTCGTCGGTGAGCACGAGGTAGGCGTCGCCGAGGTCGCGCAGCGGCAGATCGATGCGGCTCGGCAAGCCCTCCTTCACGTCGGGCAGGTCGATCGGCACCGTGAGCCCGTCGGGGTTCGGCGCGCCGATGATGCCCCGGAAGCGCTTGCGGCCGTCCATCGGCATGGCGAGCTCCACCTTGGCCTCGTAGCCGGCCCAGCGCGCGAAATCGACAGCCCGCACCAGGGGACGGTCGATCCCCGGCGAGGAGACTTCGAGGTAGTAGGCCTTGCCCACGGGGTCGTCGAGGTCGAGGAGCGGCGAGATCGCCCGGCTCACCGCCTCGCAATCGTCCACCGTCATGGTGCCGTCCGGCCGCTCGGCCATGATCTGCACCGTGCAGCCATTGGCACTCGACACCTTCACCCGAACCACTCGGTAGCCCAGGCCCTGGATCGAGGCCTCGATCACCTGCACCACCCGCGCAGCCACGCCCGTCTCGGTGATCAGGCGCTTCTCGGTGAGGTCGCTGTGCGACGCGTCGGTTTTGGAATGGTCCGCCATGCTGCGCTTGAAGTCCGGCCTTGTCCGAGGCGATCCGGCGCGGGAGGCGTTGCGGCAATAAAAAAGAGCGGACCCGGTGGGGCCCACTCCCGAACCGCAGTCTCACAACTGCAACCAGAACTGATAATCGCAAAGTAGGCTGGTTCGCCGCGGTTTTCAAGCGGTTTCGGCCGATCCGGTCGCGGCCGGCGTCGCGTCGTGGAACGAGAGCGGACGAGCCATCGTGCCGTTCCAGGGCTGCGCAGCGAAGCCCGGAATCCGGAACCGCCGGTGGTGCAAGGCCTGACACCGTCGATGGAACCGAATTCCGGGCTCGCCTCCGGCGCCCCGGAATGACGAGGAGCCTCCCGACGGGCATGCGATCACAGGCGGTTCGATCCTGCATGACGACCACCGCAGACCCGAGCCTTCCTCGAAGCCCCCTCGACCGATCCCTTCGCCATCTTCCGCGGCGCCTGGACCGGACGCTTTCCCGAGGAGACCGACTTCCCGAATCGCGGTGATACGATCATCGGCCACGACGTCTGGCTCGGCTATGACTGCACCATCCTGCCGGGCGTCACCGTCGGCACCGGCACCGTGGTGGCGGCGAAATCCGTTGTGACCCGCGACGTGCCTCCCTACGCCATCGTCGCCGGCAACCCGGCCACCGTCGTGCGGATGCGGGTGCCGCCGGAGGTGGCGGAACGGCTGCTCGCCGTGGCGTGGTGGGACTGGACGCCTGAGCGGATCACACGCTGCTTGTCGGCGATCAGCGGTGGGGATGTGGAGGCCTTGGAGGCCGAGGGGGCACGAATTCAGGCCGACCGATGAGCCATCATCGCCGTCAGAACGGGTCGTATCCGGGCGGCCAGCAGGGTTCTCGCGGCGATGCGACGATGGTCTCGGCTTTCCATCGACGCAGGATCACGACGAACGCATTTCTGTCTCCCTGCCGGAGAGGCTGGGCGAGCAAGCGAAGTCGGCCGCGCATTTGCTGCTGCAAAGCGTCCTCCGAGACTTCATTGCTCAACAGACTGGTCAGTAATGCCCAGATCTCCGGGGCCTAACCCAATCTCGTCGAGGGCGATGCAGACAGCGAGATGCCGCTTGAGCAGGAAAAAATCCTTACGATCTGAGTACGATCGCTAAAATTTGCGGCTTTCGCGGCCGGTGGCAGAGCATCGAGCGGGTAACCGTCGCCGGCTGAGCGTTCCTGAGAACGAGCCTGGGATCTCACATCATGGCGCGCTTGTAGGCGCTACGTACCTGCTTTCTCGCATGGCCCTATGGGAAAACATTCAAAGAATGGTGGCGTCAGGTTGCCGGATCCTGAAACGCCGTACGCCGCCCCACGGGGTGGGACGGCGCTGAATGCAACTTTGTCGGCCCCTGAGATTCGGCGACCGGTCTCACATGCTATCGAGCTCAGGCGGCCGCCTGCGCTCGCTTCAAGAGCTTCCGGTTCACCAGCATCTCGGCGATCTGCACGGTGTTGAGGGCCGCGCCCTTGCGCAGGTTGTCGGCGACGCACCAGAACGAGAGGCCGTTCTCCACCGTCGCGTCTTCGCGGATGCGGGAGACGTAGGTGGCGTCCTCACCGGCCGCCTCGTGAGGGGTCATGTAGCCGCCGGGCTCGCGCTTATCGACGACCATGAGGCCGGGAGCCGAGCGCAGGATCGCGGTGGCCTGCTCGGCCGTGATCGGGCGCTCGAACTCGACGTTCACCGCCTCGGCGTGGCCGATGAAGACCGGCACCCGCACGGCGGTGGCCGTGAGCTTGATCTTGGGGTCGAGCATCTTCTTGGTCTCGGCGACCATCTTCCACTCTTCCTTCGTGTAGCCGTCTTCCATGAACACATCGATGTGCGGAATGACGTTGAAGGCGATGCGCTTGGGGAACTTCTCGGCCTTGATCTCGCCGGCGGTGAAGACCGAGCGGGTCTGCTGGAAGAGTTCGTCCATGGCGTCCTTGCCGGCCCCGGAGACCGACTGGTAGGTCGCCACCACCACGCGCTTGATCGTGGCCGCATCGTGCAGGGGCTTCAGCGCGACCACGAGCTGCGCCGTGGAGCAGTTCGGGTTGGCGATGATGTTGAGCTTGGAGAAGCCGTGGATGGCCTCCGGATTCACCTCGGGCACGATCAGCGGCACGTCCTGGTGGTAGCGGAAGGCCGACGAGTTATCGATCACCACGCAACCGGATTGACCGATGCGGGGCGACCATTCCTTCGAGGTCTCACCGCCGGCCGACATCAGGCAGATGTCGGTGTCCGAGAAGTCGTAGGAATCGAGTGCCTTCACCTTCAGGATCTTGTCGCCGAAGGAGACGTCCTGGCCGGCCGAGCGGCGCGAGGCAATCGCCACCACCTCGTCCGCCGGAAAGGCGCGCTCGGACAGGATGTCCAGCATTTCGCGGCCCACATTGCCCGTGGCACCCACGACGGCGACCTTGTAACCCATTGCTCTTCACTCCGCTCTGCGCGGGCGCCAAGGCCGGTGCGACGCTCGCCGGTCTGGCGAGCCGCAGCGTCCGGGTCCGGCGCCGTTCTCAAGCCTCCCTGCCGTGCGCCGAGCCGCCCGTGGCAGCCGGCGGCCCGCCGGCCGCGAAGGTTCCGCGGCCCGATCCCGGTCCGCTCCGTATGGGACCCGCCGCACCGCAGCATGAGTCGCCAAGCGCGGGAGCAAGACGCCTCGCTCCCGCCGCTGTCAAGGGTCGGGCGCCCCGATTACGCCACGAGGGCGGCCGGGGCAGCGCCGAGGGCGTCGCGGGCCTCCGCCAGGATGGCGTAGGATCGCTGCCGCGCGCCCTGGTCGTGAATCGCCGCCGCGACCATGATCTCGTCGGCGCCGGTCTCGCGGATCAGCGCGGCGAGTCCCTGCCGCACGGTCTCCGGCGAGCCGACGAGGCTGCGGGCCAGCATCCGTGAAGCCTGTGCCTTCTCGTGAGGAGCCCAATAAGTCTCGATGTCGTCGATCGGCGGGCGTAGCAGGCCACGCGTGCCGCGCACGAGGTTGGTGAACTGCTGCTGGGCCGAGCTGAACAACCGGCGCGCCGCGGCGTCGCTCTCGGCCGCCACGACGTTCACGCCGATCATCGCGTACGGCCGGCTCAGCTGGGCCGAGGGTTGGAAGCGCTCGCGATAGATGGCGAGCGCGGGCAGCAGCTGCTCCGGGGCGAAGTGCGAGGCGAACGCATAAGGAAGCCCCAGCATTGCGGCGAGCTGCGCGCCGTAGGTGCTCGAGCCGAGGATCCAGAGCGGCACCTTCAGTCCGGTTCCGGGCACCGCCTGCACCGCCTGTCCGGGTTGCGGATCGCCGAAGAGCGCCTGAAGCTCCAGCACATCCTGCGGGAAGGTATCGGCGGCGTCGGGCGAGCGCCGCAGGGCGCGCGTGGTACGTGGGTCGGTGCCGGGCGCGCGTCCGAGGCCGAGATCGATCCGGCCGGGGAACAGGGTCTCCAGGGTGCCGAAATGCTCGGCGATGACCAGGGGGGCGTGGTTTGGCAGCATGATGCCGCCCGCGCCGACGCGGATCGTACGGGTGCCCGCCGCGACGTGCCCGATCACCACGGCCGTGGCCGCACTGGCGACGCCGATCATGTTGTGGTGCTCGGCCAGCCAAAAGCGACGATAGCCGTGGTCTTCGGCGTGCCGAGCGAGATCCACGCTGTTGCGCAGGGCATCAGCAGGCGTCGCACCCTCGGGTACGAAGGCGAGGTCGAGGACGGAAAGGGGGATCATGGAGTCCTTGTCTGTGTCGCGCGATGGTGCCCCGTGATCAGAGATCGCGATCGGCAGGGCGCGCTGCAAGCCGGAGCCGGCATGTGCCAACCGCATGGGTCGACACCAACGATTCACCCTGTCGTCGGAAAGGCCGCATCCGCGGCGTTCTTGGAAACCCCGGTTTGCAGGAATGCGGAGCAGGGTGCGCCCCGGCGGCGCGCGGCCGCCGGAAAACCCCGGAAGGCGATGCGAACGGTTTTCGAACGAGACGGAAGCGGCCCCGATGTGACGGCGGCGGAGCGGTTGCGCCTTCCGTGTCCGTCGGTCCGCCGCCTCACGCAGGTCTTTGCAGCCGGTGCCGTGGTCGCGATCTTAAGTCTTGCGGCACGAGGTGGAGGACCCGACCCGTCCGCGCAGGCCATGGAGACACCGGCTGGGCCCGGCTTCGTGCCGTCCTCCGTCCAGACCGTCCGCCCCGCGATGCCTCTCGCCCTGTCGGCGCCCCGCTTCCGCCTCGACGACTTCGAAGCCATCGAGGCGCCGCGCGCGGAGGCGGCCCGCCTCAACCCGTCGAACGGTCGTCGGGAAGACCTGTTGGTGCAGGGCGGCTTCGACACGATCGAGGCGCCCTACCTGCGCCTGATCCTGACCGAGGCATCCGCGACCGAGTCTGGCCCCGGCCTGTTCGTCACCCTGGCCCGACGGGCCGCGGATGGCCAGGGTCTGGCCGTGATCCGGACCGGAGAGCGTGGCGCCATCGAGACGAAGTTCGGCCCCGTGGAGACCCTCGACCTCACCCTCGGCGGCGAGGGCAAGCGTAGCTGTACGGGCTTTGCCAGCCTGAACCCCGGCACGCTCCGTCTCGACGGTTGGCTCTGCGCGCCCCTCGGACAGGCGCCGGAGCCGCGCGCCATCACCTGTCTCCTCGACAGGGTCTCTCTACAGGGTCAAGCGTCCCCAGAGGTCGAGGCCGCCTTCGTGGGCTTCGATGCCCGGCGCGATCCGGGATGCGGGCCACGTTCCCCCGTCGTGCCCGGGTCGCCGCAGGAGATCGGAAACGAGACCGGATCAATCCCGGGCCGGACCACCCGGAAAAGTTGGGCCACACGAAAAAATGAGGCCAAACTGCGGCGATCGCACGAAGCGCGGCCATAATCCGGGAACCTCGGCCGGGCTGGCACGTCTTCCCCCCATACGAAGGCCTCAGTTTCTTAAGGAAGCCCGGCCTACAGTCCCACAGCTTCAACGAAGGTGCGTCATGCGCTCTGTCTCGATTGCCCTGATGGGCGCTCTCACTCTCGCAGCCGTCGGCGCGAACACCGCTGCCGAGGCCCAGGGGCGCTACGCGCCGGCCGGCTACCGCGTTAGCCAGCCGCTGCCGATCCGCATCCGCCCGCGCAGCTGGCTCGACGCGGGCAACGTGGTCGAGGCGAACAATGGCTCGGTCAGCAACCCGGCGACCAACCCGCAGTTCATCACGGCGAGCTACCTGAACTCGCCGCCCTACGGCCGGAACGACCGCTTCGGTGGCGGCATCTTGTCCGATCCGATCACCAACGGCCCTTTTATCGGCGCCCGGTCGAGCGCGATCCGCAACGTCGACTTCTCGGCCGTCGACGCGATCGACCCGACCTCCTACGTCTCGCGCGTCGGCAATCCCTACTAAGATCCGCCCACCAGGCTGGACATGCGACGGGCCCCTCTCGGGGGCCCGTTTTCGTTCGTGCACCGTACGCGGGGAGACAGCGTCGCCGGTTCAGGCGGCCGCGTGCTTCAGCTCGCGAATGATGGCGTCGCCCATCTTGGCGGTGCTGATCGGCGTGGTACCCTCGGCGGCGATGTCCCGGGTCCGGGCTCCCGAAGCCAGGGTGCGGGTGACGGCCGTGTCCAGGAGGTCGGCGGCCTCACCCAGGCCGAAGGAATAGCGCAAGCACATGGCAAGCGAACCGATCATGGCGATCGGGTTCGCGTAGCCCTTGCCGGCGATGTCCGGGGCCGAGCCGTGGACCGGCTCGTAGAGGGCCTTGCGGCTGCCCTTGGCGTCGACGGCACCCAGCGATGCGGAGGGAAGCATGCCGAGGGAGCCGGTGAGCATCGCCGCCACGTCGGACAGCACATCGCCGAACAGGTTGTCGGTCACGAGGACGTCGTACTGCTTCGGGCGGCGGACCAGCTGCATGGCGCAGTTGTCGGCGAGCACGTGCTCCAGGCTGACGTCGCTGTACTCGGCGTGGACTCGGGTCACCACCTCCTTCCAGAGGACGCCCGACTTCATGACGTTGTGCTTCTCGGCCGAGGCGACCCGGCCCGAGCGCTTCCGGGCGAGGTCGAAGGCCACGTGAGCGATCCGCTCAATCTCCGCCGTGGTGTAGACCTGGGTGTCGACGGCACGCTTCGTACCGTCCGGAAGAGTGGTGATCTCCTTCGGCTCGCCGAAATAGACGCCGCCCGTGAGTTCGCGCACGATCATGATGTCGAGGCCCTCCACCAGCTCGCGCTTCAGGGCGGAGGCGTCGGCGAGGGCTGGGTAGCAAATCGCCGGGCGCAGGTTGGCGAAGAGGCCGAGATCCTTCCGTAGGCGCAGGAGGCCCGCCTCGGGTCGGATCTCGTAAGCGACATCCGCCCATTTCGGTCCGCCCACTGCGCCGAGCAGGATCGCATCGGCTGCATCGGCCCGCGCCAGGGCCGCGTCGGTCAGCGGCTTGCCGTGGGCGTCGATGGCGCTGCCACCGACGAGGTCGCGCTCGATCTCGAAGCGGGCGAGACCCAGCGCGTCGAGGGCACCGATCACCTTCTCGACTTCTGCCATCACCTCGGGGCCGATGCCGTCGCCGGGGAGGAGGAGGAGCTTGTAGGAGGTCATGGGATCAACTCGCGATAGATGTTCGAAGGACGGGGGCGGTCAATCCGCCGTCGGATCAGGGGTCAGACCTTGCGCGCCACGGTGAATCGCGCCGCTTGGCGCAGGGTCTCGGCCTTGTCGCCCCAGGATGCCACGGCCTCCTCGCAGACGCCGACGAGGCGGTCGCACTCAGCACGGGCGCCGTCGAGGCCGAGGCGGTCGACGAGGGTCGCCTTTCCGGCATCCTTGTCCTTGCCGGTGGCCTTACCCATGGCTTCCGACGAAGCCTCGCGGTCGAGGATGTCGTCGGCGATCTGGAAGGCCTGGCCCAGGGCGTGGCCGTAGCGCAGCAGCGCCTTGCGCTGGTCCGGCGTCGCGCCGCCGACGATCGCACCGGCTTCCACCGAGAAGGCCAGGATCGCGCCGGTCTTCATCGCCTGGAGCTGCAGCGTGTCGTCGACGTCGAGGGAGACGGGGCCGAAGCGACCCTCGGCCCCAAGGTCGAGAAGCTGGCCGCCGACCATACCGCCGAGGCCCGAGGCCTTCGCGAGGCCGAGCACGAGATCGGCGCGCACGGCAGGGTCGGGCTGCCAGGCGGCGTCGGCCAGAATCTCGAAGGCAAGCGTCTGGAGGGCATCGCCCACCAGGATCGCGGTGGCCTCGTCATAGGCCTTGTGCACGGTGGGCTTGCCGCGGCGCATGTCGTCGTCGTCCATGGCAGGCATGTCGTCGTGGACGAGGGAGTAGCAGTGCACCAGCTCGATGCCCGAGCCGGCCGCGAGGGCGCCGGTCTCGGAACCACCCAGCATCCGGGCGGTCTCGATGGCGAGGAACGGACGCAGGCGCTTGCCGCCGCCGAGCACGGCGTGGCGCATCGCTTCCATCAGGCGCACCGGGCGGGTGATCTCGCCGGCTTGCGTCTCCGGGGTGAGTCGCTCGGCGAGGTAGGCCTCGACCGTGTCCGCGACCGTGGCAAGCCTGTGGGAAAACGCGTCGACCGGGGCATCCGCCTTGACCGAAGCGTGGGATCCTTGCGTTGAGGTCATGTTCGGTCGGGCCTTCGGTCAGACGGTGTCGTGTCGTGGGCGGGGGAGGTTCGAATTCAGGATCGGGAGGAGAGCGACGAGCAGCCGTTGCGGCAGGTTTCGGCGCGTCCGCTGGCGATGCGCGAGGCATCCGGCAGGAAACGGGCGAGAGGCTTGCGACGGATCGTCAACCTCATTCTGCTCCTCCCCGTCATCGGCCTCGTCCTCTTATTGTCGCTCGCGCTCGTCTATAGTGCGCTGACCCCGCCCTCAACCCTGATGCTCGGACGATGGTTGACGCTGCAATCCGTCGACCGCCAGGCGGTGGGGCTCGACGCGATCTCACCCTATCTCGTCCAGGCGGTCATCGCCTCGGAGGACCAGCGCTACTGCCTGCACAACGGTGTGGATTGGGGTGCCCTGCGGGAGGTCGTCGACGACGAGGAGGGTCCCAGCCGCGGCGCCTCGACGATCTCGATGCAGACGGTGAAGAACGTCTTCCTGTGGCCGGGCCGCTCGGTGATCCGCAAGGCTCTCGAGATACCTCTGGCCGTGGTGGCCGACACCCTGTGGGGCAAGCCGCGCACCCTGGAGATCTATCTCAACATCGCCGAGTGGGGGGAGGGGGTGTTCGGGGCCGAAGCCGCCGCCCGGCGCTGGTTCGGCAAGCCGGCCCGCGCCCTGACCCGCGGGGAGGCGGCGCTCCTGGCCGCTGTGCTGCCGAACCCGATCCTGCGCAATCCGGCCTTGCCGTCACGCGGCGTCCGGGCTCAGGCCGCCCGGATCCAGGCGCGGATGAATGGCGTGTCGGGGCTCATGGGCTGCCTCAAGCGGTAGCCCGGGGCCACGGGATCGGCTACCTGCCGCCCCAGACCCTCGTCGCGGTGCTGATCCGCGACCACGATGTGCCCCTGCGCGGCCCCACGGGCGAAAGACGGACGATGACCCAGCCGACCTTCGAACTCACTCTCGAGCGCATCGCGCTGATTCGCCGAATGGTGGTGGCCTGGAACCCCGAGGGTGTGGGGGCGCCCATCGTCCATCCCGACGCGCCCTACGGCAGCACGGATCGCGACGGCGACATCTTCAACGTCACCGGCGACGACGACGGGGCCGACGAGGAGCATCGGGCCCTGGGCGATGCGCTCGCGGTGTTCACCACCAACGCCGTCCTCAAGCCAGGGCGCTACGCCTATCACAACACCCTGGCAAAGCTCGCCTCCGACGATGTCGGCGACGTCTTTCGCGATGCGGCCACCGGCGAGACGCCCGAGCACGTCACCTTCGACGTCACGGCTGAGCAGGTCGCCCGCGTCAAGGCCCTGACGATCCGCTGGGACGCCGCCCGCGACGTGCCGGCGGTCGACACCGAGGCGCCCTACGGCCCGGGCATCGACCTTCCGAGCGAGCACC
Organism: Methylobacterium sp. V23; assembly: GCF_002917135.1. NCBI lineage: Bacteria > Pseudomonadati > Pseudomonadota > Alphaproteobacteria > Hyphomicrobiales > Methylobacteriaceae > Methylobacterium > Methylobacterium sp. V23. The sequence goes on along the minus strand of NZ_PDHT01000018.1, from coordinate 41,151 downwards.
GCGAGATGCAGCCGGTGCTCCAGATCTTCCTGCGCTACGCCGATCTCGGCCCGGGCGACTTCAGCCGCACGCCATCGGGCTGGCAGCCGGCTTAGAGGTCTCGAACGACGCAGGAGGCGAACGGATCGGCCCGCAGGAACGTTGGCCTCGGAGAACAAGCCGAGGATGATGACGGATGCTGCAACGCTGGCCGAGCCGGATCTGGGTTGTCCGACACGGCGAGAGTGCGGGCAACGTCGCGCGCGATGCAGCCCATGAGGCCGGGCTGCAGCGCATCGACATCGCGGAGCGCGACGTCGACGTTCCCCTGAGTGATCGCGGCCGTCAGCAGGCCGACGCGCTCGGGCGCTGGTTTTCCGAGATGCCGGACGGCGAGCGCCCGAACGTGGTGCTCACATCGCCCTACCTCCGGGCGCAGCAGACCGTTGCGGGCATTCGCCGGGCGGGCGGCATCGCGTCGGACGCGCTCGACGACGTGGTCGACGAGCGACTGCGCGAGAAGGAGCTCGGTCTGCTCGACCGGCTCACCCGAACCGGCATCGAGGCGCTTCATCCGGAACAGGCCGAATTGCGGGCCCGCCTCGGAAAATTCTACTATCGTCCGACCTGCGGCGAGAGCTGGTGCGACGTGATCCTGCGCCTGCGCGGCGCCATGGATACGATCTCCCTGCACCATGGCGAGAAGCGCGTCCTGATCGTCGCCCATCAGGTCGTGGTGCTCTGTCTGCGCTACCTCATCGAAAATCTCACCGAGGCCGAGATCCTGGGCATCGACGCCGAGGGCGATGTGTTGAACTGCTCCGTCACCGAATACGGCTTCCGAGCCGAGGCCGGATCCACCGGGCGGCTCCTCCTCGAACGCTACAACTTCGTCGCCCCGGTGCAGCGGGCCGGCGCCCCCGTCACCGCCGAACCCTCGCTGACGGGAGACGTGCGATGACCGGGACCGAACTCGACGCGGCCTGCCTGCGGGCCCGTCCGCTTCCGACCCCGGAGGCTGGCAGCAAGGACGACCGCGGCAGCGTTCTCGTCCTGGGTGGCTGCGCCGAGGTGCCGGGCGCTGTCTTCCTCGCCGGCGTCGCGGCCCTGCGGGCCGGTGCGGGCAAACTGAAGATCGCCTCGGTACGAAGCGTCGCCGTGGCGATGGCCCTGGCCGTGCCCGAGGCCATGGTGATCGGCCTCCCGGAGACCGACGCGGGCGAGATCGAGGCGGAGGCTGCGGCCCCCCGTATCGCCGGGGCGGCGCAGCGCTGCGACGCGGTGCTGCTCGGGCCCGGCATGAACACCTGCGACATCACGACGACCCTGGTCCGGACGCTGCTCGCGGAGCAGAACGAGACCGCCTACGTCCTCGATGCCGGCGCGATCTGCGGCCTGTCTCCCCATGCCGCGACGGTGCGCGCCCTTCAAGCCCCGCCGGTGCTGACACCACATGCGGGCGAGATGGCGCAACTCCTCGATTGGGATCGCGAGGCGGTCGAGGCCGAGCCCCTGAAGGCGGCTCTGCGCGCTGCCGAGCAGCTGCGGGCCGTGGTCATCATGAAGGGGGCTGAGAGCTGGATCGTCGCCCCCGACGGTGCGCACTGGCACTACGACGGCGGCGGCGTCGGTCTCGCGACTTCCGGCTCCGGCGACGCCCTCGCGGGACTCATCACGGGCATCCTTGCGCGGGGCGCCGATCCGCTGACGGCCGCCCTCTGGGGGGTCTACCTCCACGGTGAGGCAGGCGCCCGCCTCGCGAAATCGGTCGGGCCCGTAGGGTTTCTTGCCCGGGAGATCTCGGGCGAGGTGCCGCAGATCCTCCGGGAGTTCTCCGCAACACCGTCGCTCTAGCCGGGTCCCTGGGAGAGGGAACCCGGCCCGGTTCGCCTCAGGCGCCGAGCTTCTTCTTGCGCTGGGCAAGCGTGCGCAGGCGCAGGGCGTTGAGCTTGATGAAGCCGGCCGCGTCGCGGTGATCGTAGGCCACGGCGCCCTCCTCGAAGGTCACGAGGTCCTGGTCGTAGAGGGAGTTCGGGCTGGTGCGACCGATGACGTGGACGCCGCCCTTGTAGAGCTTCAACCGGACTTCGCCGGTGACCATGTCCTGGCTCTTGTCGATCAGGGCTTGCAGCATCTCGCGCTCGGGCGAGAACCAGAAGCCGTTGTAGATCAGCTCCGCGTATTGCGGCATCAGCTGGTCCTTGAGGTGTGCGGCACCCCGGTCCAGCGTGATCGACTCGATGGCGCGGTGGGCGGGGAGCAGGATGGTGCCGCCCGGCGTCTCGTACATGCCGCGGCTCTTCATGCCGACGAAGCGGTTCTCGACGAGGTCGAGGCGGCCGATGCCGTTGTCGTGACCGAGCTGGTTGAGCTTGGCGAGGAGGCTCGCGGGCGACAGCCGCTCGCCGTCGATGGAGACCGCGTCTCCCTTCTCGAAGCCGATGGTGATCACGGTCGGCGTATCCGGCGCCTCCTCGGGCGACCGGGTGCGCGAGTAGACGTAATCCGGCACCTCGTCAGCGGGATCCTCCAGCACCTTGCCCTCCGAGGAGGCGTGCAGGAGGTTGGCATCCACCGAGAACGGGCTCTCGCCGCGCTTGTCCTTGGAAATCGGGATCTGGTGCTGCTCGGCGAAGGCGATCAGCTGCTCGCGGCTCTTCAAATCCCACTCGCGCCAGGGGGCGATGACCGTGACGTCGGGCTTCAGGGCATAGTAGCCGAGCTCGAACCGAACCTGATCGTTGCCCTTGCCGGTGGCACCGTGACAGACGGCGTCCGCCCCAAGCCTCTCGGCGATCTCGATCTGCTTCTTGGCGATCAGCGGCCGGGCGATGGAGGTGCCGAGAAGATAGACGCCCTCGTACTGGGCATTGGCCCGGAACATCGGGAAAACGTAGTCGCGTACGAATTCCTCGCGCAGATCCTCGATGAAGATGTTCTCGGGCTTGATGCCGAGCAGTTCCGCCTTCTTGCGAGCCGGCTCAAGCTCCTCGCCCTGGCCGAGATCGGCCGTGAAGGTGATGACTTCGCAGCCATAGGTGGTCTGCAGCCACTTCAGGATGATCGAGGTGTCGAGGCCGCCCGAATAGGCGAGCACGACCTTGTTGACGGGCTTCGGGTTCGCGTCGGTCATGGGCTCGCTTCCGGTTCGGGCGTCGTGTGCGTCGGCGTTTCGCGCCTCCGCGTCGTGATTGCGGCGGCTTATCAGCGGAGCGCGGGGCCGTGCAACCGCTGTGCCGTCCGACGCGTTCGCTCGGCGTGGCCGTGGTCGTGAACCGCCTTGTCGCGAGCCTGCAGGCGGGCGACACTCACGACCATTCTCGATCCCGGAGATTCGACGCATGCCGCGCAGGCCGACCCTCGAATTCTGGTACGAGTTCGCATCGACCTATTCCTACCTCTCGGCCATGCGGATCGAGGTCCTGGCAGAAGCGGCCGATGTTGAGATCCGCTGGCGCCCGTTCCTGGTCGGGCCCATCTTCGCCGCGCAGGGCTGGAATTCCTCGCCGTTCAACCTCTACGCCGCGAAGGGGCGTCACATGTGGCGGGACGTCGAGCGCGAGGCGGCGCGCCTCGGCCTGCCGTCGCTGAAGCGCCCGGATCCCTTCCCGCAGAACAGCCTGAGCGCCACCCGCGCGGCGACCTACGGCATGGACCACGACTGGCTCGTGCCCTTCTCGAAGGCGGTCTACGAGGCCGAATTCGGCCGCGGCCAGTCGATCGCCGAGCCGCCTGCCGTGGTGTCGATCCTCAACGGCCTCGGTCTCGACGGAACCATCATCCTGAAGCAGGCTGCGGCGGAGACCAACAAGGGGCGGCTGCGCGTCAACGGCGAGGAGGCGCGCTCCCGCGGGATCTTCGGCGCGCCGACCTTCCTGACCAATGACGGCGAATTGTTCTGGGGCAACGACCGCCTGGAACAGGCCCTCGCCTGGGCGGCGGGGGACCGGCCCGGCGCGATGCGCTGAGGCCGACCGGCGGGGCGGCGCTGGCGGTCGGGCACCGGTGGGTCTAGAAGCCGGGCGGTTTTCCGCATGCTTTCCCGATCCCCCGCTACCAGGGCCGCCCCATGAGCTTCGCGTTACCGAGCCTCGACCGCCGGCGATTCCTCCTCGCCTCCACCGGCTTCGCTGCCGGCCTTGCGATTGCCGGGGAGAGTTCGGCTCAGGGCTATGGCCAGGCGTTCAAGGTGGACAACGATGAGGGACGCCCGGTCGCGAACATGCGCCTGCCCGGCGAGATCGTCGGTGAGATCCCGGCCCTGCGCGGCGTGACCTATGTCGGATCGGCCGAGGCCGAGACGACCCTGTACGAGTTCTTCGACTACAATTGCCCTTATTGCCGGAAGGCGGCAGCCGACATGGTCTCCCTCAGCGAAAGCGACCCGTCGCTGCGAATCGGTCTGATCAACAATCCCATTCTCGCGGTACAATCGGCCCAGGCCGCCAAGGTCGCCCTGGCGATCCAGCGCAAGCTCGGATCGGCCGCCGCCTGGACCCTCTATCGGACGCTGCTGGCCAAGCCCGGCAAGATCGACGGGCCCGGCGCCCTCCAGGCCGCCGCCAAGCTCGGTGTGCCCGCCGCCGAGATCGAGAGCATCGCCGACAGCGAGGAGGTGCGCCTCGCCCTCAAGGCCCAGATGCGCATGGCCGCGGATCTGGGCCTCACTGCTACCCCCTCCTACGTTCTGGGCAATACGGGCCTTCTCGGCCATCCCGGCCCAAAGGCGCTGGCCCGGATGGTCGCCGCGACCCGGCGCTGCGACCGCATCGCCTGCTGAGGCGGCCTCACCTTCGCCACCGTTTGTCCGCATCGGAACAGGGTTCGGCATCTCGCGTTGCACAACGCTCCGGCACAAGTGCCCTCGTCTTGCGCCCCCCGGACACGCATGCTAGGCCCTCGCCGCGCCGGAAGGGCGGGCTTTTCATGGCTCGCGCAGACCGGCACGTTCCCAATCCTGACGGTTTCAGAGCCCGCGCCGAACACGGCGCGACGCGGCCGGAGCCCTCAGGCAGGATTGAAGAGAGAGCGGCGCGTGGCGCAGAACGGTTCCGAGGCGGGTTCCCCGGTTGCAGGCGTAGCGGCACGCTACGCGTCGGCCTTGTTCGAGCTGGCGCGCGACGAGCGCGACATCGATGGCGTGGCGGCGAGCCTCGACCAGTTCGGTGCGATGCTCAACGAGAGTGCCGACCTGCGCCGCTTCGTGCGCAGCCCGGTCTTCACGGGTGCCGAACAGGAAGCCGCCATCGTGGCGCTTCTGGAAAAGTCCGGCATTGGTGGCATCGGCGGCAACTTCATCCGTCTCGCAGCCGCAAACCGTCGTCTGTTCGCACTCCCCGACATGATCCGTGCCTTCCGCACCCTGGTGCGCGAATCGAAGGGCATCGTCCGCGCCGAGGTGACCGTCGCCGAGCGTCCCTCCGACGCCGTCGTCGAGGAGATCAAGGCCTCCCTGCGCGACGTGGCGCGCTCCGAGATCGACCTCGACCTCAAGATCGACCCCAGCCTGATCGGCGGCCTCGTGGTCAAGATCGGCAGCCGCATGGTGGACGCATCCCTGCGCACCAAGCTCAACGGAATTCGCCTCGCGATGCGGGAAGCCCGGTAAGGGCCTTCGAGGCCCGACCGCTTCCCGTTCCCAACCCCATTCATTCAATCCAAGACAAGAGGCCCGACGATGGACATCCGCGCCGCCGAGATCTCCGCGATCCTGAAGGATCAGATCAAGAATTTCGGCCAGGAAGCCGAAGTCACCGAGGTTGGTCAGGTTCTGTCCGTCGGTGACGGCATCGCCCGCGCCTACGGCCTCGACAGCGTCCAGGCCGGCGAGATGGTCGAGTTCGAGTCGGGCGTGCGCGGCATGGCCCTGAACCTCGAGCAGGACAACGTCGGCATCGTGATCTTCGGATCCGACCGCGACATCAAGGAAGGCCAGACCGTCAAGCGCACCGGCGCGATCGTGGACGTGCCGGTCGGCAAGGCGCTGCTCGGCCGCGTCGTCGACGCGCTCGGCAACCCGATCGACGGCAAGGGTCCCATCGCCACCACCGAGCGTCGTCGGGTTGACGTGAAGGCCCCCGGCATCATCCCGCGCAAGTCCGTGCACGAGCCGATGGCCACCGGTCTCAAGGCCATCGACGCCCTGATCCCCGTCGGCCGCGGACAGCGCGAGCTGATCATCGGCGATCGCCAGACCGGCAAGACCGCCATCGCCCTGGACACGATCCTGAACCAGAAGCCGGCCCATGCCGGCACCGACGAGAACGCCAAGCTCTACTGCGTCTACGTCGCCATCGGCCAGAAGCGCTCCACCGTCGCGCAGTTCGTGAAGTCGCTCGAGGACAACGGTGCGCTCGAGTACTCGATCGTCATCGCCGCCACCGCCTCGGACGCCGCGCCGATGCAGTTCATCGCGCCCTTCGCCGGCTGCGCCATGGGCGAGTACTTCCGCGACAACGGCATGCACGCCGTGATCGTGTACGACGATCTCTCCAAGCAGGCCGTTGCCTACCGCCAGATGTCGCTGCTGCTGCGCCGCCCGCCGGGCCGCGAGGCCTACCCGGGTGACGTGTTCTACCTGCACTCGCGCCTGCTCGAGCGCGCCGCCAAGATGGGCGACGCTGCCGGCAACGGCTCGCTGACCGCGCTCCCGGTCATCGAGACCCAAGCCAACGACGTCTCGGCCTACATCCCCACCAACGTGATCTCGATCACGGACGGTCAGATCTTCCTCGAGACCGACCTGTTCTACCAGGGCATCCGCCCGGCGGTGAACGTCGGCCTCTCGGTCTCCCGCGTCGGCTCCTCGGCCCAGACGAAGGCGATGAAGAAGGTCGCCGGCAAGATCAAGGGCGAGCTCGCGCAGTACCGCGAGATGGCGGCCTTCGCGCAGTTCGGCTCGGATCTCGACGCCTCGACCCAGAAGCTCCTCAACCGCGGTTCGCGCCTGACCGAACTCCTGAAGCAGCCGCAGTTCTCGCCGCTGAAGATGGAAGAGCAGGTGGCGGTGATCTACGCCGGCGTGAACGGCTACCTCGACAGCCTCCCGCTGAACAAGGTTCGTCCCTTCGAGGACGCCCTGCTCTCGGCCCTGCGCACCAAGCATGCCGACCTGCTCACCAAGATCCGCGACTCGAAGGACCTGTCGGACGACAGCGCCAAGACGCTGAAGGGCGTCGTCGAGAGCGTCGCCAAGTCGCTCGCCTAAGACGCGGCATCGACAGCGAAACCGGTCGCCCGCGGGCGACCGGATCTTGAGCGAGCGCAGGCGCCCGGGTCGTCCGGGCGCCTCGCCTTGAGCGGCAGCGGATGGATCTGGAAGTCACCCCATGGCGAGTTTGAAGGATCTGCGGAACCGCATCACCTCGGTGAAGGGCACGCAGAAGATCACCAAGGCGATGCAGATGGTCGCCGCCGCCAAGCTGCGGCGCGCCCAGATGGCCGCCGAGAGCGCGCGTCCCTACGCCGAGAAGATGTCCCAGGTGCTCGGGAATCTCGCGGCGAACCTCGTCGGCGGCGTGCAGGGCCCCCGGCTCCTCTCCGGTACCGGCTCGGAGAAGACCCACCTGCTCATCGTCTGCACCGCCGATCGTGGCCTGTGCGGCGGCTTCAACTCCTCGATCGCCCGCCTCGCCCGTGACCATGCCCGCCGGCTGATCGCCGAGGGCAAGACGGTGAAGATGATCACCGTCGGCAAGAAAGGCTACGACCTTCTCCGTCGTCAGTTTCGCGACGAGATCATCGAGAACCGCGACCTGCGCGGCAACAAGGCGGTCGACTACGAGTTCGCCGCCGAGATCGCCGATAGCATCATCGCCCGCTTCGATGCCGGAGAGTTCGATGTTGCGACCTTGTTCTACTCGCGCTTCCGCTCCGTGATCTCACAGATCCCGACGGCACAGAAGCTCATCCCGGCCGAGCTGCCGGCAACCGGCGCCACCGCCCCCGACGCCGCCCTCCAGTTCGAGCCGAGCGAGGAGGCGATCCTCGACACGCTGCTGCCGCGCAACCTCACCGTCCAGGTGTTCCGTGCGCTCCTGGAGAATGCAGCCTCCGAGCAGGGCGCCCGCACCGGCGCCATGGACTCCGCCACGCGCAATGCCGGCGAAATGATCAAGAAGCAGACGCAGATCTACAACCGGACGCGTCAAGCCATGATCACCAAGGAACTCATCGAGATCATCTCGGGCGCCGAAGCGCTCTAAGCGCAGACGACGCCCTGACCGCAACGTATCCAAAGGACCCGTAACATGGCGAACACCGCGATCCCCGGCGCCGGCTCGAGCAAGGTCGGCAAGATCACCCAGGTCATCGGCCCCGTGGTCGACGTTCACTTCGACGGCCACCTGCCCGAGATCCTGAACGCCCTGGAGACCAAGAACAACGGCAGCCGCCTGGTGCTCGAAGTCGCCATGCAGCTCGGCGAGAGCACCGTGCGCTGCATTGCCATGGACACCTCGGAAGGCCTGGTCCGCGGCCAGGAGGTCACCGACACCGGCGAGGCCATCAAGGTCCCGGTCGGCTTCAACACCCTCGGCCGCATCATGAACGTCATCGGCGAGCCGATCGACGAGGCCGGCCCGATCCAGTCGGACACCCTGCGCGCCATCCACCAGCCGGCGCCTGCCTATTCCGAGCAGTCCACCGAGTCTCAGATCCTCGTCACGGGCATCAAGGTGGTCGACCTCCTCGCCCCCTACGCCAAGGGCGGCAAGATCGGCCTGTTCGGCGGCGCCGGCGTCGGCAAGACCGTGCTGATCATGGAGCTCATCAACAACATCGCCAAGGTGCACTCCGGCTACTCGGTGTTCGCCGGCGTCGGTGAGCGCACCCGCGAGGGCAACGATCTCTACCACGAGATGATCGAGTCCAAGGTGAACATGGATCCCAAGGAGCACAACGGCTCGGCGGAAGGCTCCAAGTGCGCCCTGGTCTACGGCCAGATGAACGAGTCCCCCGGCGCCCGCTCGCGGGTCGCGCTCACCGGCCTGACCATCGCCGAGGACTTCCGCGACCAGGGCCAGGACGTGCTGTTCTTCGTAGACAACATCTTCCGCTTCACCCAGGCCGGCTCGGAAGTGTCGGCGCTTCTCGGCCGCATCCCGTCGGCTGTGGGCTACCAGCCGACCCTGGCCACGGACATGGGCGCCCTTCAGGAGCGCATCACCACCACCACGAAGGGTTCGATCACCTCGGTGCAGGCCATCTACGTGCCGGCCGACGATCTGACCGATCCGGCGCCCGCCGCCTCGTTCGCCCACCTCGACGCCACGACCGTGCTGTCGCGCTCGATCGCCGAGAAGGGCATCTACCCGGCCGTGGATCCGCTGGACTCCACCTCGCGCATGCTCAACCCCGCCGTCCTCGGCGAGGAGCACTACGAGGTCGCCCGTAAGGTCCAGCAGACCCTGCAGCGCTACAAGGCCCTGCAGGACATCATCGCGATCCTGGGCATGGACGAGCTTTCGGAAGAGGACAAGCTCACCGTCGCCCGCGCCCGCAAGATCGAGCGCTTCTTCTCGCAGCCCTTCTCGGTGGCCGAGATCTTCACCGGCTCGCCGGGCATCCAGGTCCCGCTGGCCGACACGATCAAGGGCTTCAAGGGCCTCGTGAACGGCGAGTACGACGACCTGCCGGAGGCGGCGTTCTACATGGTCGGTACGATCGAGGACGCCAAGGAAAAGGCGAAGAAGATCGCCGCGGCGGCCTGAGGTCTTGAACGCGAAAGTCGTTCTCCTCCTCGTCGGTCTCGTGGTCGGCGGTCTCACCGGGTATCTCACCCGGCCCGAGGCCGCCGAGATCAAGATCGGGTCGTTCAGCCTGGAGGTTCAGGGGGATTCGCCGGCGGGAACCCGCGGCGGCTCCCTGACCACGGGTCAGCTGCAGCACATCGGCATCTTCGCCGTCATCGGCGCGGTGCTGGGCCTCGGGATCGGCTTCGTTGCCGATCGCCGCAGGGCCTGACGACGAACTCGACGGCGCGCGCCTTCGCGGCACGGCGCGCCGTCACTCCGCACAGACAACCCGAGCCGGGATCCTCGACCTCATGGCCACCTTCCAGTTCGATTTCGTCGGTCCCGAGCGGACGGTCTATTCCGGCCAGATCGAAGCCGTGCAGCTGCCCGGCATCGAGGGCGAGATGACCGTGCTCCCCGGCCACGCCCCCGTGCTCACCGCCCTCAAGGTCGGCGTCATCGTGATCAAGGAGGCCGGCCATACCGGCAAGCGCGTCCTGGTCCGCGGCGGCTTTGCCGATATCGGCCCGACCTCCGTCACCGTCATCGCCGAGCGCGCGAACCCCTTCGAGGAAATTTCTCCGGAGTCCCTGGATCGCGACATCGAGGCGGTCGAACTTCTGCGCGACGCCACCGAGGACTTCGCCAAGAAGGACGAGCTCACCGGCCAGATCGTCCAGCTCCGCGACGCGAAGGTCGCGCTCAACTTCTAAGGCCTTTGACTTCGAGACCTCACCCGGCCGCGTGCTCAAGCAGAGCCTCGCGCGCGGCCGCATCGTCCGGGCAGCCCAGATCCAGCCAACGGGCCCGGGCGAGAGCGAGCCGCCGACCGATCTCAGGACTCGGCGGAACCCCCCGGGCCACGAGATCGGCGCCCCCGAGGGGAAATTTCGGCGCGGCGATGCGACCACCGGCCAGCTCGGCCAGATAGTTTTCCGCCTCAGGCGAAAGGGCCGGCATCTTTTCGCCCTGGGTGGTCGTCCGCGCGAGGGCGAGGCCAAGCAGATCGTGAGCGGCGGCCAGTCTCCGGATCTCCGTAGCGTCGATGATGGCCCGTCCATGCAGAGCGCCGAGGGCCCGGCCATAGGCCGCGAGGGCGGCGGTTTCGGTCTTCGAGAGCCGTAACCTGATCTCCAACCGCGCGGCATCGGCATCGGACCAGATCGCCAGCGCTGCCAGCCGGTCGATCGCGGACGCCTCCAAGCCCTTCGCGAGGGCCCGGGCGAAGCGCCCGCGATCCCCGAATCCGCCGATCAGCCGCATCAGCAGCCCGGTCTCGTCCAAGATCGCGACGGCCGCCGCGGCGCCCGGGGCCAGCAGGAGCTTGAGGAGTTCCGCCCGGATGCGCTCGCGCGAGAGTCCGTCCAGGGCATCGCGGGCGGCGATGCAGGCCGACAATCCCTCCGGGTCGGGGAGGCCGACTCCGTATCGGGCATGAAACCGGAAGAAACGCAGGATGCGCAGGGCATCCTCGCGAATGCGGGTCCGGGCCTCTCCGATGAAGCGGACGCGTCCCGCCCGCAGATCGTCGACCCCGCCCGTCGTGTCGTGGAGGCTGCCGTCGGGCGTGAGCGAGAGCGCGTTGATGGTGAAGTCCCGGCGCTGCGCGTCGCGGGCGAAATCACGCCCGAACCGCACCACGGCATGGCGCCCGTCGGTTTCGACATCCTCCCGCAGGGTCGTGACCTCGAAGGTGGCTTCGCCGGCGAGCAGCGTGATGGTGCCGTGCTCGATTCCGGTCGGGATGGCCCGCAGACCGGCGTCCGCGGCGCGGACGATCACGGCCTGCGGCAGCAGCGTGGTGGTCAGGTCGATGTCGTCGCCGGAGCGCCCGAGCAGAGCGTCGCGGACGCAGCCGCCGACGAGGCGGGTCGCTTCGCCCTCCGCGGACAGGGCGGCGAGCACGCGACGAACCTCCGGTCGGTCGAGGAGATGGCCGAGGCCCGCCTCGTCGAGGACGTGTCCGCTCACTGGAACCGTCCGGGCACGACCTGGCCGTTCTCCAGGTGGGGCGGCACGTAGCCGCCGCGATGACGCTCGCTGAAGAGACCCGTCGCCACCAGGGAGAGAATGACGAGCACCACGCCCGCCAGGGTCAGGCGGAAGGCCTGCCCGTCCCAGTGCACGCCGTGGTCTGGCCGGCGTCCGCGGATCGCCAGGTAGAGCGCGTAGAGCAAGAACGGCGAGAGGAAGATCAGGAGTTCTTCGAGGACGCGGCGGATCATGAGTGTCTCGAATGGCGAAGGGGCGGACGCTGCCTCAGGGGAAGAGGCGTTCCTGCAGGTTGTTGACGATCCCGGCGGTGACGCCCCAGATCCGGAACTCGCCGTAGGTGATGGCGTAGTAGCGCCGCTGACGACCGCGCCAGATCGCGCTCTCGATGCGACGCTGGGCCGGGTCGAGGAGGTGACTCAGCGGAACCTCGAAGGTAGCGGCGACCTCGTCGGGGTTCAGGGACAGCTCCGCCTCCGGGTCGACGAGACCGAGCACGGGCAGAACCAGGAAGCCCGTGGCGGAGAGATAGGGATCGAGGTAGCCGAGCACACGGATCGCTTCGGCAGGAAGCCCGACTTCCTCGCGCGCCTCGCGCAGGGCGGCGTCGGCCGGGCTCGGATCCTCGGCATCGATCTTGCCCCCCGGAAAGGCGATCTGCCCGGAATGGTCGCGCAGATGCGCGGCCCGGACGGTGAACAGCAGGTGAGGACCGTCGGCCCGGGGCAGCACGGGCACGAGCACCGCCGCGTGCCGGTGCGGACGCGCCGGCACCACCGCCGTATCCGCGCCGTCGAGGTCGTGGTCACCCCGCGGATTCGCCGTCGGAGCGCCATCGCCCGGCGGCTCCACGGACAGATACTCGGCGGCCCGTGCGACGAGGTCCGCCAGCGCAGCGTCCTGCCTCATGCGCTCTCGGCGGGCGCGATGCGATGAAAGGCGCCGCCGGCCGTGACGCCGAGCCAGCCGTCCTGCTCCTCTGCCAGGGCGAGGAGATCGTAGGTCAGCGCCCGGGTCAGCAGCGCCCAGAGATCGCGGCGGACGTGGACGTAGGGGCGCAGGCCACCGCCCGCATCCTGTTCGAAGCGCAGGGCATGGTTGGCATCCACCGGCACGAGGTCGTCGACGTTGGTGCGGAAGGCGAGGCGCCGCAACGGACCGTCGCCCTCGGCCGCCATCTCCACGGCGACGAAGGGGGCATCCTCGACCGTGATGCCGACGCTCTCCACGGGCGTGACCAGCACGTAGCCGCCATCGGGCTCACGCCGGAGGATCGAGGCGAAGAGCTTGACCAGCGCCGGGCGGCGGATCGGCGCGCCGTCGTGGTGCCAGGTCCCATCCGCGGCGATCCGCATGTCGATCGCTCCGCAGAAGGGCGGATTCCAGCGCTCCACCGGCGGCGGGCCGCGGCGCGCCGCATCGCCGAGGGCGGCGCTGAGGCGGTCGATCGTCGGATCGGCGGCGGGCGGGGCTGGGTCAGTCATGCGATCACAAGATAGCGCATCCGGCTGACGGGGGAACGGCGGCGCGACGTTCTCACCAGGCGGCTCGGCATCCGCCCGCGCAGGCCTGAACCCTGCGTCGTCGCGCCGACCTTGCCAGCGTGCCGCAAAGGGCGCCACACTCCCGAACAGACGGCCGACGCTCGGCCCGCCCTTTGATGGCGCATTCCCGCCGCGTGCGGCCCTTGCCGGCCGACGCGGAGAAGCCAGGACCGATACGCATGATTCAGGGCTCCCAGCCGGCCACCACCCTCGATGACGGCATCGTCGCCACGGCGGAAGCCTGTCTCGGTTCGGTCGGACAGGCCCGCGAGGCGATCCACAAGGTCATCTTCGGCCAGGAGCAGGTCGTCGACCTCGCCCTGGTGACGATCCTGGCCGGCGGCCACGGTTTGCTGGTCGGCCTTCCGGGCCTTGCCAAGACCAAGCTGGTCGAGACCCTCGGCACCGTTCTCGGCCTCGATGCCCGCCGCGTACAGTTCACCCCGGACCTGATGCCGTCCGACATCCTGGGCACCGAGATCCTGGACGAGGACGCGGATCGCCATCGCTCCTTCCGCTTCGTCAGGGGGCCGGTCTTCACCCAGCTGCTCATGGCGGACGAGATCAACCGCGCCAGCCCGCGCACGCAGTCTGCCCTGCTGCAGGCCATGCAGGAGAACTTCGTGTCGGTGGCGGGCGAGCGCCATGACCTGCCGCGCCCCTTCCACGTGCTGGCGACTCAGAACCCGATCGAGCAGGAGGGTACCTATCCGCTGCCCGAGGCCCAGCTCGATCGCTTCCTCCTGGAGATCGACGTTGGCTATCCCGACCGCGCTGCCGAGCGCCGCATCCTGATCGAGACCACGGGCGTCGACGAGCACAAGCCGGTGGCGGTGATGTCGACAGAGGCCTTGCTCACGGCCCAGCGCCTCGTGCGCCGGCTGCCTGTCGGGGACGCGGTGGTCGATGCCATCCTCGACCTCGTGCGCGCCGCGCGCCCTGAAGGCGGCGATCCCACGCTCAAGGGCAAGCTCCTCTGGGGGCCCGGCCCCCGCGCCAGCCAGGCGCTGACCCTGGCGGTGCGCGCTCGCGCCCTGATCGAGGGCCGCGTGGCGCCCTCCATCGCCGACGTGAAGGCGTTGGCCGAGCCCGTGCTCAAGCACCGCATGGCGCTGAGCTTCGCGGCGCGCGCCGACGGCGAGACCATTTCGGGCCTCGTCGCCCAGCTCGCCGGCAAGCTCTAGGGCATGGTGATTCCCCGGCCCGGCGGCGGCGCCACCCAGGTCCTCGACCGGAGCGCACGCAATCCCGGACGCCGCGAGACCGAGAGCGCGCTCGCCCTGGCCGAGCGCATGCCGCGCCTGATTCTCGAATCCCGCCGGGTGTCCTCGACCCTGGCCCACGGCATCCACGGACGCCGCCGGGCCGGGCCGGGTGAAAGCTTCTGGCAGTTCCGGCCCTTCGTCGCCGGCGAGGCCGCCGCGCGCATCGATTGGCGCCGCTCGGCCCGGGACGACCGGCTCTACGTGCGCGAGCGCGAGTGGGAAGCCACTCACAACATCTGGTTCTGGATCGACCGCTCGGCCTCGATGGGCTTCGCCTCGCACCTGGCGCAGGCGCCCAAGGTCGAACGCGCGCTGGTGCTCGGCTTCGCCCTGGCCGACGCTCTGGTCGAGGGTGGCGAGCGCACCGGCTTGCTCGGCCTCACCCGGGCCACCGCCTCCCGTCGCATCGTCGAGACCATGGCGCAGGCCCTCGTCGCCGATGGCAGGGGACAGGACGACGACGCTCCGCCGCCGGCCACGCCGGGTCGGTTCGACGAGGCTGTGCTGATCAGCGACTTCCTGTCGCCGCCCGATGCCGTGAAGGCGTCGGTGGACCGGCTCGCCGGCCGGGGCACCCGTGGCCACCTCGTGATGATCGTCGACCCGGTGGAAGAGACCTTCCCGTTCACGGGGCAAGCGGTCCTGCACGACCTGGAATCGAAGCTCAGCCTCAATGTCGGCGATGCCGGTGCCTGGGGCGAGGCCTACCGGATCCGGATCGCCGCCCATCGCGATCGCCTCGCGGAGATCGCCCGGTCCCAGGGCTGGACCTTGACGATCCATCGCACCGACCGTCCGGCGAGCGAGGCGGCCCTGCGCCTCCTGACCCTCGTCGCCGCGGCGCGCGGGACCGGCTGAGGATCGCCGCATGCTCGGATTGCCCCTCACCTTCGCCGCGCCCCTGGCGCTCGCCGCGCTCGTGGCCTTGCCAGCTCTCTGGTTCCTGCTGCGGGTGACCCCGCCGCGGCCGCGACGCATCGATTTCCCCCCTCTGCGAATCATGGCCGATCTGCTGGGCAAGCGCGAGACGCCGGCCCGGACGCCGCCCTGGCTGCTGATCCTGCGCCTCCTCGCCGCCGCCTGCCTGATCCTGGCGGTCTCCGGCCCGGTCTGGAATCCGTCCGGTACGGGTGCCGCCACGGGGCGCACGCCGCTCCTCGTCGTCCTCGACAACGGGTTCACCGCCGCCCACGATTGGCGCGACCGCCTGCGGGTGGCCACCGACACGATCGAGAGCGCGGCCCGCGACGGCCGGCCTGTGGCGGTGGCGGCCCTGGCCGAGCCGGCCGCAGCCCTGGAGGCCAAGGTCCCGGCCGCCGCCCTCGAGCGCCTGCGCGCCATCGCGCCGCGTCCGCATCTCGCCGACCGTGCCGCGCACCTCGCATCGCTCACCGCCTTCCTCGAGCGTAGCCCCGGCACGGCGATCCTCTGGATCAGCGACGGGGTCGCCGGCCCGGGCGAAGAGACGTTCGGCAAGAGCTTCGCCGAGCTCGTCGGCCGGACCGACGCTTCGCTGACGATCCTGAAGGCCGACCAGCCGCCGGCGCTCGCGCTCTCGGCCGCCGAAGCCAGCGGCCAGCTCACCGCCCATGTCCTGCGGGCGGCACCGAACGGCCGCGACACCGGTCTCGTGCGTGCCGTCGACCAGAAGGGCCTGCCCCTGGCCGAGCATGCCTTCACCTTCGGACCGGAGGCCACCGAGGCCGAGGTCGGTTTCGACCTGCCGGTGGAGCTGCGCAACAGCATCAGCCGGATCGAGGTGGCGGCGGAGCGCTCGGCCGGCGCCGTCACCCTGGTGGACGAGCGCGGCAAGCGCCGTCGCGTCGGCCTCGTCTTCGGCGGGACCAGCGACCAGGCCCAGCCGCTGCTGGCGCCGACCTACTACCTGTCGCGCGCGCTCAGCCCCTATGCCGACATGCAGGAGCCCCGGGGCGCCAAGGGCATCGCGGAATCCATCGGACAGCTTCTCGACAACCAGGTCTCGGTCCTCGTCCTCGCCGATGTGGGCGCCCTCGACGGTCCGACCCTCGTCCGCGTCGAGCAGTTCGTCGACGAGGGCGGCCTTCTGCTGCGCTTTGCCGGGCCGCGCCTCGCCGCCGGCAACGATCCCCTGGTGCCGGTGCGCCTGCGCCGTGGCGGCCGCACCCTCGGCGGCACGCTCTCCTGGGACCGCCCCAGGACCCTGGCGCCCTTCGCCCCCGAGAGCCCCTTCGCCGGCCTGACCCCGCCGGCCGATATCGGCGTGCGCCGGCAGATCCTGGCCGAGCCCGACGGCGACCTGCCGGGCCGGACCTGGGCGTCCCTCCAGGACGGCACACCCATCGTCACGGCCCAGAAGCGCGGCCAGGGCCTCGTCGTGCTGTTCCACGTCACCGCCGACACGACCTGGTCGAATTTGCCCCTGTCGGGCCTGTTCATCGACATGCTGCGCCGGGTGGTGAATCTCGCGGGCGCCAAGGCGCTGCCGGCGGGCGATGCCGCCGCACGGGCCACGGCCGTGCTGGCGCCGCGCCTCACCCTCGACGGGTTCGGGGCCCTCGGGGCGCCGCCGGCCGGCGCCACCGCTGTCTCCGCCGACGAGACCGGCCCGGCGACCCTGGAGCACCCGCCGGGCTTCTACGGCCCGGCCGACGGCGGCATCGCCGTCAACGCCCTCGTGACGGCGGACCGGTTGAAGCCCCTCGATTTCGGAGCCCTTTCCGGCGCCCGCCTCGGCTCGCTCGCCGGTGCCGAGACCCTCGACCTGCGCGCCACCCTCTTCACCCTGGCCCTGATGCTCCTCATCCTCGACACCCTCGCGGGCCTCTGGCTCGGCGGCTTCCTGCGGCGCGGACGGGGCTTCGTCTCGCGCCCGGCCGCGCTCTTCTTCGCCGGCCTGGCGCTCGGCGCGCTGGTCGGTACGCCCGGTCCGGTCCAGGCCCAGCCGGCTCCGCCGGTGCGTGCGGGCGCCTTCGACTCGGCCCTCGCCACCCGGCTCGCCTACGTCGTCACCGGCGACGAGGCGGCGGACACGGCGAGCCGGGCCGGTCTCTCCGGCCTGACCCAGATGCTGGCGAGCCGCACCGCCCTGGAGCCTGGCGACCCGATCGGGATCGACCCCGCCAAGGACGAACTCGCTTTCTACCCGCTGATCTACTGGCCCATCGTCGCCGGGCGGCCACAGCCGAGCGAGACCGCGATCCGGCGCATCGACGCCTTCATGCGCAACGGCGGCACCGTGATCTTCGACACCCGTGACGCGCTCACCGCGCGGCCGGGCGGCCCGCCGACGCTGGAGGGGGCGTATCTCCGCAAGATGCTGGCGACCCTGGAAGTGCCCGAACTCGAGCCGGTGCCGCCCGACCACGTGCTGACCAAGGCCTTCTACCTCGTCGACAACTTTCCGGGCCGCTACGCCACCGGCCAGACCTGGGTCGAGACCCTGCCGCCGGCCGGGGAGGGCTCCGAGCGCCGTCCCGCGCGGGCCGGCGACGGCGTCTCGCCCATCGTCATCACGAGCAACGATCTCGCCGCCGCCTGGGCGGTGGGCAAGCGCGGCGAACCGCTCTACCCGATCGTCGGCGGCGACCAGCGCCAGCGCGAGATGGCCTTCCGCGGCGGCATCAACTTCGTGATCTACACCCTGACCGGCAACTACAAGGCTGACCAGGTCCACGTCCCGGCACTGCTGGAGCGGCTGGGCCAGTGACGCACCCCGCACCGGAGGCCCCGCGCCCATGCTGAGCCTCAGCTTCACCCCCCTGGTGCCCTGGCCGGTGCTGATCGGCTTCGGCGTGCTCGTCGTGATCTTCGCCGTGCTGGCCTTCCTGGCGCGCGGACGCACCGCGATCCTGCGGGCGCTCGCCCTGGCCCTGGTGCTCCTGGCGATCGCCAACCCGTCCCTGGTGCGCGAGGACCGCGAGCCGGTGAAGGACATCGCCGCCATCGTGGTCGACCGTTCGGGCTCGCAGGCCCTCGGCGACCGGCCGGCCATGACCGATGCGGTCCGCGCCGAGTTGCAGCGCCGCTTCGGGGCACTGACCAACATCGAGCCGCGCTTCATCGACGTGCCCGATGCCAAAGAGGGCGACGAGGGCACCCGGCTGTTCACCGCCCTGTCGCAGGCGCTGGCCGACGTGCCGGCCGAGCGCCTCGCGGGCGTCGTCATGCTCACCGACGGCGTGGTCCACGACATCCCGACCTCGGTGGCGGCCCTGGGCCTCAAGGGACCGCTCCACGTCCTCGTCACCGGCCATCCGGACGAGCGCGATCGCCAGATCAAGCTGATCGAGGCACCGCGTTTCGGCATCGTCGGGCGCGACCTGACCATCCGGGCCGAGGTGATGGAGCGCGGTGGCACCGGCAGCGCCACCGTCACCGTGCGCCGCGACGGCGAGGACGTCGGACGTCGGACCTTCCCCACCGGCCAGCCTTTCTCCCTGACCATGCGGATCGAGCATGGCGGGCCGAACGTGGTCGAGATCGAGGTGGAGCCGCTTCCGGGCGAGCTCACCACGATCAACAACCGCGCGGTCCTGCCCATCGAGGGCATCCGCGAGAAGCTGCGGGTGCTCCTCGTCTCGGGCGAGCCCCACCAGGGCGAGCGCACCTGGCGCAACCTCCTGAAGTCCGATGCCAACGTCGACCTCGTGCACTTCACCATCTTGCGGCCGCCCGAGAAGCAGGACGGCACACCGATCTCCGAACTCTCCCTGATCGCCTTCCCGACGCGCGAGCTGTTCGTCCAGAAGATCAAGGACTTCGACCTGATCATCTTCGACCGCTACGCCAACCAGAGCGTGCTGCCCTCGGCCTATTTCGACAACATCGTCCGCTACGTCCGCGAGGGCGGCGCCCTGCTGATCGCGGCCGGCCCCGAATTCGCCTCGCCCTCTAGCCTGTCGCGGACGCGCCTGTCCGCGATTCTACCGGGCGAGCCCAACGGGCGGGTGGTCGAGCAACCCTACAAGGCGAGCCTCACGGGCGTCGGCAACCGCCATCCCGTCACCCGGGCATTGCCCGGCTCCGAGGCCTCGCCCCCCGCCTGGGGCGACTGGCTGCGCATCGTCTCCGCCCAGGTGAAACCCGGCATCCAGCCGATCCTGCAGGGCCCGGACGCCCTGCCGCTCCTGGCCCTGTCGCGCGAGGAGAAGGGGCGGGTGGCACTGCTCCTGTCCGACCATGCCTGGCTCTGGGCTCGGGGCTATCAGGAGGGCGGGCCGTATCTCGACCTGCTGCGCCGACTGGGTCACTGGCTGATGAAGGAGCCGGCCCTGGAGGAAGAGGCTCTGCGGGCCCAGACCACCGGCCACGGCCGGGAGGTCCGCGTCGAGCGCCAGACCATGGCCGACACGGTGGAGCCCGTCACCGTGACGGGCCCGACCGGCAACCAGCGCACCCTGACCCTGACGCCCGGCGAACCGGGCCTGTTCGCGACGACCTTCGAGGCTGCCGAACTGGGCCTGCACACCCTGCGTTCGGGCAATCTCGTCGCCTTCGTCAGCGTCGGTCCGCCGAATCCGCGCGAGCTCGCCGACGTCTTCAGCGACACCGAGCGCCTCAAGGCCCTGGCCGAGGGCACCGGCGGCTCGATCCGCCGCGTGGCGGAGACCGGCGGCATCGTGGTGCCGCGCCTGCAGTCGGTTCGCAGCGGCCGCCTCAGTGGTGCCGACTGGATCGGCTTCCGCCCGAGCGACAGCGCCAACATCCGCGGCGTCGAGGTCTATCCCCTGGCCCTCGGGCTGTGGGCGTTGGCCGCCCTGGCGGCCGCCGTGCTGGCGATGTGGCTCGTGGAGGGTCGGCGCGGCCGGGCGGCCTGAGCGCTTAATCCGGCAGCCGCTCGAAGAACCGGGCGATCGCGGCGGCTGCCCGGTCGGGGTCCTCCCGGTGCGGGAAGTGGCCGAGGCCCGGGAAGGGCGCGAAGTCGAGGTCCGCGAAGGTCTCGCCGAGGCGGTCTGTCCAGGCGAGGGGGAACAGCGGGTCGGAATCGCCCCAGCGGATGCCGGTCGGGACGGTGATCGGCGGCAGGGACGGAGCCTCGCCGCGGATCATGGCCAGGCGCCCGGCCTGCGCGCTGACGTACCAGTTGAAGCCACCCTGCAGGTTGCCGGGCGCCAGGAAATTGTCGACGAAGGCCTCCAGCACGTCGTCGAAGGCGGCCGGGTTGCCGCCGGCCCAGTGGCGCAGGAAGTGTCCGATATAGAGCCGGCAGCCCTCGCGCGAGGCCCCGACCTGTGCGGCCGCGAAGGGCTTCACGTGGTAGGACTGGTACCAGATTTCGGCGAGCATCTCGGGGACGGCGAGGCGCGGCCCGATCCCCGGATAGGGGCAGTCGAAGGTGAAAAGCCCGGTCAGGCGCTCCGGCACCGTCCGACCCAGGACCTGCACGACGGAGGCTCCGACGTCGTGGCCGACGATGCCGGCCCGGGCGATGCCGAGGGCATCGAGCAGCGCGACGATGTCGGCGGCATGCACGTCGGCGCCGGCTTTGTCGGAGGGCTGGAGATCGGGCTTCTGGCTGTCACCGAAGCCGCGCAGATCCGGCGCGATCAGCTCGAAGCGGTCGGCGAGGCGCCGCATCACCGGCTCCCAGGTCAGCCAGAATTCCGGCCAGCCGTGCAGCAGGACCAGCGGGCGGCCGCGCCCGAGCCGCGCCACGTGGAGCGCGATGCCGTTCGCCGTGATCGTGTCGTGCCGAATCGCAGAAGTGTCCATCGGAGTGCCGTCCCTGCCGGCGCCGGGTCGGCGCCCTCGGCGGGGTCAACGCCGGCGGAGGGCGGTGACGTTCCCGGAGATCGTCGCGGCCGCGCCGGGCCGGAGCTCGCGCCAGAGGAAGCGGGCCGGGTCGACGGGGGAAGGCGGGACGAGGCGTCCGGGCGGGATCGGCGCGAAGCCGAAGCGCCGGTAATAGGGCGCGTCGCCGATCAGAAGGACGAGGCCGTGGCCGGCGGCCGTCGCCACGTCGAGGCAGGCCGTCATCAGGGCGGCGCCGATGCCACGCCCCTCGAAGCTGGGATCGACCGTGAGGGGGCCGAGCACGAGAAGGGGATCGCCCGCCTCGGCCGGTCCCACCCGCACCGAACCCACGAGGTAGGTCGCCACCAGGGCGGTGAAGCAGAGCTCCGCGACGGGTGCGGTTCCCTCCCGCAGGCGGTAGGCGGTGCGGGCGAAGCGGCCGGGGCCGAAGGCGCGGGCATGGAGTCGCTCGATCGCCTCGGCGTCGCCCGCGTGTTCGTGCCGGATGATGAGGGGGAGGGTGGTCACGTCGCCCGCGCCGAGAAGTCGATACGCGGGTCGATCCAGGTGTAGATCAGGTCGGAGAGCAGGTTCACCGCCAGCCCGAGCAGGGAGAAGATGTACAGGGTCGCGAACACCACGGGGTAGTCGCGTCCAACGATCGAGGTGAAGGACAGGAGTCCGAGACCGTCGAGGGAGAAGATCGTCTCGATCAGCAGCGAGCCCGTGAAGAAGGCCGAGATAAAGGCCGCCGGGAAACCGGCGATGACGATGAGCATGGCGTTGCGGAAGACGTGGCCGTAGAGCACCCGGCGCTCGGACAGGCCCTTCATCCGGGCCGTGAGGACGTACTGCTTGCGGATCTCGTCGAGGAAGGAGTTCTTGGTCAGCAGGGTCGAGGTCGCGAAGGCGCCGAGCACCAGGGCCGCCAGCGGAAGCGTCATGTGCCAGGCGTAGTCGACCACCTTGCCCCAAAAGCTCAAGGACTCGAAGTTCTCGCTCGTCAGGCCCCGGATCGGGAAGATCTGCGCGAAGGAGCCGCCCGCGAACAGGATGATCAGTGCGATACCGAAGAGGAAGCTCGGGATCGCGTAGCCGATGATGACCACGGTCGAAGTCCAGAGATCGAAGCGCGAGCCGTCATGCACCGCCTTGCGGATGCCCAGCGGAATCGAGATCGCGTAGGAGATCAAGGTCATCCAGAGACCCAGCGAGATCGACACCGGCAGCCGCTCGCGGATCAGCTGCAGCACCGATACATCGCGAAAATAGCTGTTGCCGAAATCGAACCGGACATAGTCCCAGATCATCTTGGCGAAGCGCTCGGGTGCCGGCTTGTCGAAGCCGAATTGCTGCTCGAGCTTCTTGATGAAGGCCGGGTCGAGCCCCTGCGCGCCGCGGTAGCGGGCACTCGCCTCGCCCCCGCCGCCGCTGCGTGCGGCGCCGCCGAGGTCGCCGGCCCCCCCGGTCACCCGCGACAGGCTGCCCTCGTTCTGGCCCTGGAGCTGGGCCAGCACCCGCTCCACCGGGCCTCCGGGGGCGAACTGGACGATGACGAAGGTGATGAGCATGATCCCGAAGATCGTCGGGACCATGAGCGCGATGCGGCGCAGGATGTAGCCGAGCACGGGTGTCCCTCAGGTTCGGCCGATGCGCCGGGCCTTGGCGGCATCGTACCACCAGACGTTCGGCACGCCGAGATCGTAGGTCGGTCCCTTGGCCGGGCGACCGTAGACGTCCCAGAGGGCCAGCCGGTGATCGGCCTTGTACCACATGGGCACCCAGTAGCGCCCCGCCCGCAGCACCCGGTCGAGGGCGCGCGCGGCGTGGATCATGTCGGCGCGGGAGGTGGCCTCCGTGACCTTCTCGATCAGCGCGTCGATGGCGGGGCTCGCGATGCCCGCGAGGTTGTTCGCGCCGGGCGTACCGGCTGCGCGGGACCCATAGGCCTCGCGGAGTTCGGGCCCCGGCGTGAGCCCGCTGGCGAAGCGGCGCGCCGTGAGGTCGAAGTCGAAATCCTTGACCCGGGCCTGGTACTGCGAGGGATCGACCAGCCGGATGCTGGCGCGGATGCCGATCAGGCCGAGATTGCGGATGAAGGGCTGCGTCACCGGCTGGAACACCGGGTCGTTGTCGAGGAACTCGATCTCCAGCGGCTTTCCGGAGGCTAGGCGGATCACGCCGCCGTCGCGGGTGCAGCCGGCCTCCCGCAGCAGGGCCACGGCGCGGCTGAGCAGGGCGCGGTCCTGGCCCGACCCATCGGAACTCGGCGGGCTCCAGGCCTCGCCCAAGACCTCCGCCGGCAGGTCCCCGCGCATGGGATCGAGGAGGGCCAGTTCCTCCGGCGCCGGACGGCCCGTGGCCTTCAGGTCCGAGTTCTCGAAATAGGAGGCCGTGCGGATGTAGGCGCCGTACATCAGGTTGGCGTTCGACCAGTTGAAGTCGAAGCACAGGCCGATCGCCTCGCGCACCCGGGGATCGCGAAAGGCTTCGCGGCGGGTGTTCATCCACCAGCCCTGGGTGCCCGACGGACGGGCATCGGGCACCACCTCCTTGCGGACGCGGCCCTCCTGCACGGCGGGAAATTCGTAGCCCGTGGCCCAGACCCGGGCGGTGAACTCCTCGCGGAAGGTGAAGGCGCCGCCCTTGAAGGCCTCGAACGCGACCTGGCGATCGCGGAAATACTCGTACCGGATGGCGTCGAAGTTGTTCTGCCCGACATTCACCGGCAGCTCTGCGCCCCAGTAATCCTTCACCCGCTCCAGTTCGATGAAGCGCCCCGCCTCCACGCGACTGACCTGATACGGCCCGGAGCCGAGCGGCGGCTCCAGGGAGGAGGCCTCGAAATCGCGGTTGGCGTAGTAGGCGGCCGAGAACACCGGCAATGTGGCGACGAAGAGGGGTAGGTCGCGGCTGCGGCCGGGGGCGAAGCGCAGGGTCACCGTGGCGTCGTCCTCGGCGATGGCCTCGGCGAGATCGCGGATCACCTGCGAGATCTCGGGGTGGCCCTTCTCCTTCAGCAGGCGCAGCGACGTCGCCACGTCGTGGGCGGTGAGGCGAGAGCCGTCGTGGAAGCGGGCCTGCGGCCGCAGGGCGAAGCGATAGCGCAGCCCGTCCTCGGAGATCTCGACCGAGCGGGCGAGGAGCCCGTAGAGCGCGTCCGGCTCGTCGAGGGCGCGGACCATGAGCGAGTCGAAGGTCAGGTTCATGCCGGCGGCGCCGTCGCCGCGCAGGACGTAGATGTTCAGGGTGTTGAAGGTGTCGGAGGCCTGATTGCCCAGAGTCGAGGCGATTTGCGCCGAGAAGCGGCCTCCTCGCGGCGCATCCGGATTGACGTAGTCGAAGTTCGGGAAGTCGGCCGGGTATTTGAGGTCGCCGAAGCTCGACAGGCCGTGGCTGGTGCGGGCCGCCGCTCGGGCCGGGGGCGCCAGCACCAGGGTCGCCCCGAGGGCACCGGCGCCCGCGACGACCGCGCGCCGGGTCGGCCCGACGCTCATCGCGGTGCCCCGGTCTTGGCCGCCAGCGTCTCGTCGTACCACCAGGTCGCGGGGAAGCCCGAGCTGCCGTATTTCGGCAGCACCGCCGGATGCCCGAAGCGATTCCAGCGCAGGGTGCGCGAGACGTTCGAGCCCCATTGCGGCACGACGAAGTTGTGGGCCAGCAGCACCCGGTCGAGGGCGTGGGTCGCCGACAGCACGCCGGGGCGGTCCTTGGCGAAGATCACCTTCTCGATCAGGGCATCGATGGCCGGGTCCTTGATGCCGATCAGGTTGCGCGAGCCGGCCTTGTCGGCGGAGGCCGAGCCCCAGTACTCGCGCTGCTCGTTGCCGGGCGAGAGGGATTCCGGCCACGAGCTCGTGGTGATGTCGAAGTCGAAGGCCCGCAGGCGATTCTGGTACTGAGCCTGGTCGATGACCCGCAGGGAGCTGTTGATGCCGATGAGCTTCAGCTGCGCCGCGTAGGGCAGCACGACCCGTTCGAACACGCTCTGGAATTCCAGGAACTCGACGCTGAGCGGTTCACCGCTCTTCACGTCGGTCATCTGGCCGTTGCGCAGCTCGTAGCCGGCCTGCTTGAGGAGGCCGACGGCCTCGCGCAGGTTGGCCCGCACCGCGTCGGGCGTGCCGTTGACGGGATTGGCGTAGGGCGTGGTGAAGACCGAGGCCGGGACCTTGTCCTTTACACTCTCCAGGATCGACAGCTCGTCGCCCTCCGGCAGGCCGGACGAGGCCAGCTCCGAGCCGAAATAATAGGAGTCGATCCGCTTGTAGAGGCCGAAGAACAAAGACCGGTTCATCTCCTCGAAGTTCATCGCGAGGTTGAAAGCCCGGCGTACCCGCGGATCGGCGAACTTCGCCCGGCGGGTGTTCAGCACGAAGGCCTGCATGTTGCCGTTGCCGCGATCGGGGAACTCCTCCTTGATCAGGCGGCCCTCCTTCACGGCGGGGAAGGTGTCGTAGGCCGTGGCCCAGTTGCGCGCCACGTTCTCGGCGCGGAAGTCGAACAGATCGCCCTTCAGCGCTTCGATCAGCACCGTCGCATCGCGGAAGTACTCGTTCCGCATGGTGCCGAAGTTGTTGCGACCGACATTCACGGGCAGGTCCTTGCCCCAGTAGTCCGCGACGCGCTCGTAGGTGGCGCTGCGCCCGGCCTCGAACTTCGCCAGGCGGTAGGGGCCCGAGCCGAGGGGGATCTCCAGCGTGGTCTGGGTGACGTCGCGCGGCCGCCCCTGCGCGTCCTTGCCCGTCCACCAGTGCTTGGGCAGCACCCGCAACTGGCCGAGCACCTGCGGCAGCTCGCGGTTGCCCGCCTCCGAGAAGGTGAACGTCACCTCGCGCGGGCCGGTGACGGCGGCCTTGGTCACGGTCTGATAGTAGGCCGAATAGAACGGACTGTTCGCCTTCAGGATGTCGAAGGACCAGACCACGTCCTCGGGCGTCACCGGCTGGCCGTCATGCCAGCGGGCCCCCTCGCGCAGGCGGTAGGAGACCGCGGACAGGTCGTCGGCGAGGCGCACGCCATCGGCCAGGAGGCCGTAGGAGGTGAATGGCTCGTCGGCGGATTCCGTCATCAGGGTATCGTAGATCTGGACGATCCCGCCCTCGAGGTCGCCCTTCAGCCCCGACACCACGTAGTTGAAGTTGTCGAACCCGCCCTGGGCGCCGAGGCGTACGAGTCCACCGGTCGGCGCGTTCGGGTCGGCATAATCGAAATGCTTGAAGTCGGGACCGTATTTCGGCTCACCCATCAGTGTGATCGCGGGCATCCAGGCGCCTCTCGGCGTGGCGGATTCCGGATCGGGGGCGGCCCGGGCGGGCAGGCCACAGGCCAGGAAGGCGAGGGCGGCGACGAGGCGTCCGATCAGGGCAATGCGCATCACAGGCAGGCGGTCTCCGGATTCCGGGGTCGCGGTCCCGCCGCCTCACCGGCGACGGCAGGCGGGTGTTCTAGGACGGACCGGCCGCGAACGCCAAGCGGGCGCGTGCGCGCAGGAAGCGATGGGCGCGCGTGCGTAGGAACTTGAGTCCGTGTCGCCGCGGTCTGGACCAGCAAACGAAAAGGCCGGGCGATGGCCCGGCCTTTTTGCGTCCGTGAGTGGCTTCGGTTCTCGCCGAAGACCGACCTACGGCTGGGCCGGCTTCTCGGCCGGGAGAGTGGTGGCCGGGGCAGGCGGCGCGGCGGGGGCGGCCCCGACCGGCGTGTCATCGGCAGGCTTCACCGAGGCCGGCTTGTTCGCCTCCTCGCCCGCGACGGTTGGCTTGGCGGCCGTCGCCGGGTTGGCGACCTCCGGCTTCTGATCCTCGGTCGCCTTGGAGGCGTCCGCGGGCTTCGGCGCCTGCTCGCGCCGGACCTCCGCCGCGGGCTTCGACTCGGGGTTGGGCTTGGCATCGGCCGGCTTCGCTTCGGCAGGCTTGGCATCCCCGGTCTTGGCAGCAGCCGGCTGGGCTTCGGCGGGCTTGTCGCCCTCGGCCTTCTTCTCCGCGGCCGGCAGCGGCGCCGGGGTATCGGCGAGGCTGCGCAGGTAGAGGATGACGTCGGCGCGCTCGGTCGGCGAGGTGATGCCGGCGAACGCCATCTTGGTCCCAGGGACGTAGCCCTTCGGATTGGTCAGGAAGTGATCGAGCTCGTCATAGGTCCAGGTGCCGCCCTTCTCCTTGAGCGCGGCCGAGTACTCGAAGCCGGGCTCGTGGGCCCGCTGGCGATCGACGACGCCCCAGAGATGCGGCCCGACCTTGTTGGGGCCGCCCTTCTCGAAGCTGTGGCAGGAGGAGCACTTCTTGGCCGCGGCCTGACCCTTGTCGACGGTGGCGCTGGCCAGACGGATCGGCAGGGGCTCGGCCTTCGCCTCGGGCGCGGCGCCGCCGGCGGCCTTCGCCTGCGGCTCGGGCAGGGCATAGCCGGCATTGCCGGCAGGCTTGGGATGATAGATCAGCTCGGCGACGAAGCCCGACCCCACGGCGAACAGCAGCGCGCCGAGCGCGGCACCCGCAACCTTGTTCAGCTCGAAAGAGTCCATTCTCGACAACTCCGGTGCGGCCGGCCTGAGGGGGAGAATTCAGGGCGAAGTCCAGCGCGTGCCTGTGCCGGACTTTGGAAACGGTCGAGGGTGCTTAGCCGCTGAAGCCCGACCTTGACAATGGTCGAGTCGCGCTTCGCGTAGTCGCAGACCGGCAGGTGTCGCCGCCATCCCTCACTTCTTCAGACGCGGGCGGGCGCATCCGGTTCCCACGCCGGCGGACGCGGTCCCCGCGGCCCGGCGAGACACCTCTGGCAAGACACGCTCGGGAAGACACGCTCGGCAAGGCACCTCCGCCACGACACGCCCGGCATGACAACTCGGGGCGTCGCTGGTAAGCACCGGCCCAGCCGGAGCAGGGTCCAGACCGATGTCCGATCCCATCGTCCTCATTCCCGCGCGCATGGCCGCGACCCGCCTGCCCAACAAGCCGATGGCCGACCTCGCCGGGGAGCCGATGATCGTGCACGTCTGGCGCCGCGCCGTGGAGGCCGGTATCGGCCCCGTGGTGGTCGCCACCGACACGCCCGCCATCGTCGAGACCATCGAGGCCGTGGGCGGCTTGGCGGTCCTGACCCGGGCCGACCATCCCTCCGGCTCGGATCGCCTGGCCGAGGCCCTGGAGATCATCGATCCGCACGGCAACCACGACGTGGTGGTCAACGTCCAGGGCGACCTGCCGACCATCGATCCAGGCATCATCGGCGCGGCGATCCTGCCGCTGGCAGACCGCTCCGTCGACATCGCCACCCTCTGCGCCATCATCACCGAAGAGTCCGAGCGGCGTGACCCCAACGTGGTCAAGCTCGTCGGCCACATCGTGGGCACCCGCCGTCTGCGCGCGCTCTACTTCACCCGCGCCGAGGCGCCCTGGGGGGAGGGGCCGCTCTACCATCACATCGGCCTCTACGCGTATCGCCGGAAGGCGCTCGCCCGCTTCATGGCCCTGCCGCCCGGCGAGCTCGAGACCCGCGAGAAGCTGGAGCAGCTCCGCGCCCTCGAGGCCGGGATGCGCATCGACGCCATCGTCGTCGACGACCTGCCGCTCGGCGTCGACACCCCCGCCGACCTGGAACGCGCCCGCGCCATCCTGTCGGCCCGCCGCCTGAACTGAAGCGCCTCGGAAAGACCAGCCCGCATGCCCCAGCACATCGTCTCCTACCAGGGCGAGCCCGGCGCGAACTCCCACATCATCTGCGCTCAGGCCTACCCGGACTGGACGCCGCTGCCGTGCCCGACCTTCGAGGATGCCTTCGCGGCCGTGAAGGAGGGTCGTGCGACGCGGGCGATGATCCCCATCGAGAACTCGATCGCCGGCCGGGTGGCGGATATCCACCACCTGATCCCGACCTCGGGCCTGCACATCGTGGCCGAGCACTTCCTGCCGATCCACTTCCAGCTGATGGTCCTGCCCGGCACGCCGGTGGAGCAGATCCGGACGGTGCACAGCCATGTCCATGCCCTGGGACAATGCCGCAAGATCATCCGGCGCCTCGGCGTGCGCCCCATCGTGGCCGGTGACACGGCCGGAGCCGCCCGCGAGGTGGCGGAGGCGGGTGATCCCACGCGCGGTGCCCTGGCTCCCGCTCTCGCCGCCGAGGTCTACGGCCTCGACATCCTGGAGCACGATGTCGAGGACGAGAGTCACAACACCACCCGCTTCGTCGTGTTCTCGCCGGAGCCGGAGCCGGTCTCGCCCGAGGCGGGCCCGATGGTCACCAGTTTCGTGTTCCGGGTCCGCAACATCCCGGCGGCCCTCTACAAGGCGCTGGGCGGCTTCGCGACGAACGGCGTCAACATGTCGAAGCTCGAGAGCTACATGGTCGACGGCCAGTTCGTCGCGACCCAGTTCTACGCCGAGGTGGATGGCCATCCGGAGGAGCCGGGCCTGTCACGCGCCCTGGCCGAACTCGGATACTTCTCGCGGGAATTGCGGATCATCGGGACCTACCCGGCCCATCCCTACCGGGAGGCGAGCCGCATCGCCGCGGAATAGGAACTCCGTCCCGCCGGGCTATTGACCAGAGCATGACCGCATTGGGGCCGGCGCCAGCCGTGCCTCCGGAAACCCTCGCCGCCGCCGCCGCGCGGGCTGAGCCCTCGCGTCCGGCGACCAGCACCCGACGCACCGCCGCGCGCCAACAACCTGCAGGATGATACACGCCTGCAGTCGCTGAAGGGGGTTCCGCTACCTCCCCACGTCCGAAACGACATTTCATTCCCTGGTATATTGCATACAACGAATTTTGGTGCATGCTGGCGGCATCGGTGTGAACAATCCGATCAAGAAGGAATTCGGGATGGAACGTCTGGACTCACCGTCCGCCAAATGGTGGCAACTCGCCTTCGGCGTGCTCTGCATGGCGATGATCGCCAACCTTCAATACGGGTGGACGCTGTTCGTCGACCCCATCGACACCAAGTTTCACTGGGGCCGGGCGGCGATCCAGTTCGCGTTCACCATCTTCGTTGCGACCGAGACTTGGCTGGTGCCGGTCGAAGCCTGGTTCGTCGATCGCTACGGCCCGCGCATCGTGGTCTGCTTCGGCGGTATCATGATCGCCCTGGCGTGGTTCCTGAACGCCCACGCCGATTCCCTCTTCCTTCTCTACGCGGCGGCGGTCATCGGCGGCATCGGTGCCGGATCCGTCTACGGCACCTGCGTCGGCAACGCCCTGAAGTGGTTCCCCCATCGCCGCGGCCTCGCCGCCGGCGCCACCGCGGCCGGCTTCGGTGCGGGCGCGGCCGTCACGGTGATCCCGATCGCCAAGATGATCGCCACCAGCGGCTACCAGGACGCGTTCCTGTTCTTCGGGCTGGGTCAGGGGGCCATCGTGGTCCTGCTGTCGTTCTTCCTGCGGAAGCCGTCTCAGGCGGTACCGGTCCAGCGCAAGACTCTGCGCCTGCCGCAGGCCAGGCTCGATCGCACGCCGCGCGAGGTCGTGCGCACCCCCGTCTTCTGGCTGATGTACGTGATCTTCGTGATGGTCGCCTCCGGCGGACTGATGGCGGCGGCGCAGATCGCCCCGATCGCCCACGACTTCAAGGTCGCCGACGTGCCGGTGAGCCTGTTCGGTCTGCAGATGGTGGCGCTCACCTTCGCGATCTCCCTCGACCGCATCTTCGACGGCTTCGGGCGCCCGTTCTTCGGCTTCATCTCGGACAATATCGGGCGTGAGAACACGATGTTCATCGCCTTCTCGATCGCCGCCCTGGCGATCATCACCCTGCTGACCTACGGCACGAATCCGCTGATCTTCGTCTTCGCCACGGCGGTGTATTTCGGGGTCTTCGGCGAGATCTACTCGCTGTTCCCGGCCACCTGCGGCGACACCTTCGGTTCGAAGTTCGCCACGACGAATGCCGGCCTGCTCTACACTGCGAAGGGCACTGCCTCGTTCCTGGTGCCGATCGCCAGCATCATCTCCGCCAAGTACGGCTGGTCGGCGGTGTTCTCGATCATCATCGGCCTCAATGTGGTTGCGGCAATCCTGGCAATGTTCGTGCTCAAGCCCCTGCGCCTGCGCTTCCTGAATGACGAGACCGTCGCGACCCCCGTCGCGGCCCGGCCTGTGCAAGCGGCCTGACAGGCGGATTGTCCCGCGTGAGACGAGCCCAACCCGGGCTCGTCCACAGGCGCTCCCTCCGCGGCGGACCGACCCAGGGAGTGCCGACGTCCGACCGGCCGAACGTGCGCCGATCGGGCGAAGAAGCGAACGGATGGCCGGCCCGAATGCGAGGTTGCCTATGAACCGAGGTTGTCCATGAACATTGCGGCGGCACTCACCCTTCAGACGCTCCCCTTCGCCGGCATCGTTCTGGCGGGTCGCGAAGACAAGGATCTCTTCGCGGTCGTGTATCTCGGTGCGGTTGGATTGATCCTGACGCTGATCATCCTCACGGGCGAAAGTCCAAGCTACGTTTCGTCCTTCGCGGCGGATCTCGAAAGTCTGTCGATCAACTGATTGCTGCGTTGCGAAAACTATCGGTTCGAGGATGGAGTCTTACCGCAGAGGTTGGGTGAGCCTTGCAGAACTGAGGGTTGAGCGATGCGGAGATTGCGGGGCGAGAGCGGCCCCGACCGCCGATCCGCGGGAAGCTCTGCGTCGGCCGCATGAGTGGTGTGTAGAATTTGGTATACCAAGGAAAATGGTGCAGTGCCATATCTGGCTCAACGCAACCGCCCTGGAACACACCCGATGATCGCTCTTCTCGTTGTCGCCGCCGCCGCTCTCAACGTCTCGCTGGTCTTCGTGGCTGCCAATCTCCTGACCCCGAAGAACGGTCCGCTCTCCAATTCCGGCCGCTTCATCGCCAGCAACGAGAACGCCCCGTCGACGATCCGTCTCGCCGCCTAAAGCGACCCTGCCGGGCGCCTGCGCCCCGGCTTACGGTTCGTCGAAAGCCCGCCCGGCTCGGCCGCGGCGGGTTTTTCGTGTCGGGCTATTCGCGCTTGATGATCCGGTCCACCACGAGGTCGGACCAGAAGCCGGGGCGGAACGTGCGCTTCAGCGCTTCCGCATCGTACTCGGTCTCGACCCAGGTCAGGAAATCCAGGCCCTTGGGCTCGCCCTCCCGGCGGTAGAGCGCGAAGAACGCGTCGAGGATCCCGGTCTTGGCGAACCGGAAATGGCCGTAGCGGGCCGAGAGCTGGCCCATGGCCTCCGAGACCGGCAGGCCTTCGTGCAGGATGAGGTAGAGCGCCGCCGCGAGGCCGGCGCGGTCTGCGCCGGATTTGCAGTGCATCATCGCCGGGTACTCGACCCCGTCGAAGAACGCCTTGGCGGCCAGGATGGTCTCCCGCGAGGGGGCCTCCCGCGAGCGCAGCACGAACTCCACCAGCGTCAGGCCCTGCCGTTCGCAAGCCTCGCGCTGGAGCGGCCAGGACCCGTGCTCGCGTCCGCCCCGCAGGGAGATCACGGTGCGAACCCCCTGGCGCTTGAACCAGGCCAGTTGGTGCGGCGTCGGCTGGGCCGAGCGCCAGAGCTTGCCCGCGCCGATCCGGTGGCGGTTCAGGTAGGCCAAGCGGAACACGCCGTGATCCACCAGCAGCATGTTCGCCCAGGCTTTCGCCCGCGAGACCGGGCCGGCGATCGGGCGCTCGAAGCGCGCGATCCGCGCCATGCGCCGGGCGTAGCGGGTCTCGTACGAGAGGAAACGGTTGAACACGGGGACGGGGGACCGGTCTGGCGGAAAAGGGGGAGGGTTTGATCTACCAGTGCGCGGCGGCCGCGGCAAACGCGCTGTGGAGCGCGGGGAGCAACCGGCATCGCGCTTGCGTTGGTCCCCGTCGCCTTGTCTTCGCCCGGATCGTCGCTTCCGATGCGGGGGTCGACACCGATTGCGAACCGTCCATCGTCCTCATCGAGCGCGGGGATCCGTCATGCGAACGAGCACCACCAGCATTCGCCGCGCCCGTCCGGCCGACGCCGACCCCTTGGCAGACCTGTTCGATGAGACCTGGCGCGAGGCTTACCGGGGGATCATCCCTGGGGTCGCCCTGGAGCGGATGATCTCGCAGCGCAGTTCGCAGTGGTGGCTCGGGGCCACCCAGCGCAGCCGGCCCCTCGTGGTGGTCGAGCAGGAGAGCAGCATCGTCGGCTACGCGGTCTACGGACCGGCGCGGGGCCGCATTCTCCAGGCCCCCGGCGAGATCGACGAACTCTACATCCGCCCGGCCTACCAGGGTCTCGGGCTCGGACGCCGCCTGTTCCGGGCGGTCTCCAACGACTTGGCCGATCACGGCCTGGCCCGGGTCGGGGTCTGGTCGCTCGAGGGGAACGAGCGGGCCTGCGCCTTCTACACCGGGCTGGGCGGCATCGCGATCGGCCAGGCCATCGACCGGATGGCCGGAACGGTTCTGCCCAAGGTCGGTTTCCGCTTCAGCTGACTTCGCCGAAGCCTGCGCCGCCCCCCGCGGTCCGGTCCGGCGGATCGGATCCTCGGGCGGGCGAGCGGGACGACGGATGCGCGTGACGGCAGCGGATTGGGACAGGCGGGTCACGGATCTCAGCGCGAAGCTGCCGGACCGCATCCGCCGCGCCGTGGATTGGCTGCGCGAGCCGTCGCGGTTCTGGGTTCGCCTCCTGGCTGCGATCCTGTTCATCCTCGGCGGCATCTTCTCGATCCTGCCGATCCTCGGCCTCTGGATGCTGCCCGTGGGCCTCGCTCTCCTGAGCCAGGACGTGCCCGCCCTGAAGGTGCCCCTGGAGCACGCGGCCCGCTGGATCGAGCGCATGGTCCGGCGCCTCGTCGCGGCCTGGCGCAGGCGTTTCGGCTCGTCCGACCGCTCCTGAGGCGTACCCGACAATTTCGTGCAAACGTCGCCCCCTGCCGCACGATGCGATTTCCTTCGCGGCGGAAGGGCCTTAAGACACCCGGCAACGGGGCCGTGACGCCCCTGCTTCCGGGAGCACACCTATGATCATCGACGCGGTCTCGATTGGCAAGAATCCGCCGGACGACGTGAACGTCATCATCGAGGTTCCGATCGGTGGTGACCCGATCAAGTACGAGATGGACAAGGAGGCCGGCGCCCTTGTAGTCGATCGCTTCCTCTATACGGCGATGCACTACCCGGGCAATTACGGCTTCATCCCGCACACCCTGTCGGGTGACGGCGACCCCTGCGACGTGCTGGTGGCCAACACCCGCGCCATCGCCCCCGGCGCCATCATCAGCGCCCGTCCGATCGGCGTCCTCGTGATGGAGGACAATTCCGGCGAGGACGAGAAGATCATCGCCGTGCCGTCGCGCCACCTGACCATGCGCTACGACCGGATCGAGAACTACACCGACCTGCCCGACATCACGATCCACCAGATCCAGCACTTCTTCGAGCACTACAAGGATCTGGAGCCCGGCAAGTGGGTCAAGATCAAGCGCTGGGGCGGCAAGGAAGAGGCGCATCGCCTGATCCTCGAGGGCATCGAGCGGGAAAAGGCCAACAAGGCCGCCAAGGGCAAGTAACGGGCCCCGGCACGCCGTCTTCGGCGCGTGAGCAGTCCCATTGCGGCGGTCCTTTCCCGAGGGAAGGGGCCGCCGTTTCGCGTCTCAGAGTGCCTCGTCGCGCATCAGGCGTGGCTGCGGCCCGCGCGCGGCGGCCGCCTCACCGATGAAGAGGCGCTTCAAACCGGGAAGCCGGTCGACGAGGCCGAGGCCGAAATCGCGGACGAGGCGCAGCGGCATCACATCGTTGGAGAACAGGCGGTTGAGCCCGTCCGTCACCGCCCCCATCGCGACGGTGTCGAAGCGGCGCGCCCGCTCGTAGCGCTTCAGGACATCCGGGCTCCCCGGATCGAGGCCGAGGCGGAGAGCGTCGGTGACCGCCTCCGCCAGCACCGCGGCGCCGGCGAGGCCGAGGTTCAGCCCCTGGCCGGCGATCGGGTGGATGACGTGCGCGGCATCGCCCAGGAGCGCCAGGCGCTCGCCGCGGAAGCTGCGGGCCATGCCGAAGGCGAGGGGATGCGCGCTCGGGCCCCGCTCCAGTGCCAGGCGCCCGAGATTGAGGCCGAAGCGGCGCTCGATCTCGGCCAGGGTGTCCTCCGGTCCGCCGCCCGTCAGGGCCGGTACCTCGGCTGCCCGCTCCGTCCAGACGATGGACGAGCGGTGCCCGAGGGCGCCCCCGTCCACCAGGGGCAGGATGGCGAAGGGGCCGCTGGGCAGGAAGTGCTCGTAGGCCCGCCCCGCATGGTCGCGCTCGTGCCCGATCGTGGCGACGAGCCCCATCTGCGGATAGGACCAGCTGACCCAGCCGATCTTCGCGGCCTCGCGCAGGCGCGAACGGGCCCCATCCGCCGCGACCAGGAGCGCGGCTGGCAGTACGCGTCCGTCGCCGAGGGTGATGCGCGTCGTGCCGCCGGCCGGCAGAGCCTCGACGATGCCGGTGGGCTCGAACACCACCCCGGCCGCCTCGGCCGCCGCGAGCAGCGCGGCCACGAGGGGCTCGGCCTCGACCATATGGGCGAATGGGGCGCCGGCTTCCGCCTCCTGTGCGAAGGTCAGGAAGACAGGGCGCACCGGGTCTGACAGGCGACTGTCGCTCACCACCATGTCGTGGATCGGCTGCGCGGCGTCCTGCACCGCATCCCAGATGCCGAGGCGGGTGAACATGCGCCGCCCGCCGGCCGCCACCGCGTAGGCCCGCCCGGCATGGCGTGCGGCTCCGGCGCTGAGGCCGGGATCGCAGAGCGTGACCGTCAAGGCCGGGCCGTTGGCCTGGGCCAGCGCCAGGGCGAGCGTCAGCCCGGGAATGCCGGCGCCGGCGATGACCACGCTGCGCTGGTTTCCGCGCTTCTCCGATCCGTCCATGCCGATCCCCGCCACCCTCGCTGCCCGGGAGGGAGTGCCATTCCCCGGCGCCGGGGGCAACGCGCGGCGTTGGGGATCGAGCCCGCGCCATCGTCGCCGGGCCCGGTCGCCGAAACCGTCGCCGCACCTTGCCCGTCGCTTCTTGCCCTCCAATGCTGGCCCACAGATCCTGGCTGACTGATCCCGGCCGTCGCATCCTTGCCAGCGCGATGGTTCACATGTGAAGGATCGCCCGAGGCGCCGTGGCGTCCACGCGGCCCGGGGATCCCCGGGCAACCAGGGAAGCGGCATGACCGGCATCGTCACCGAACTCCTCGACATCCTCGACCTGAAGAGCCTGGAGCCGGACCTCTTCCGGGGCGAGAGCCTGCAGACGGGCTGGTTCCGGGTCTTCGGCGGGCAAGTGGTGGCGCAGGCGTTGGTGGCGGCGACCCGCACGGTGCCCGAGACCCGGCCGCCGCATTCGCTCCACGCCTACTTCCTCCTCGGCGGCGACCCGAAGGCCCCGATCGACTATGCGGTGGAGCGCATCCGCGACGGCCGCAGCTTCACCACGCGCCGCGTCGTGGCGCACCAGCACGGCCGGGCGATCTTCACGATGTCGGTCTCCTTCCACGACGCGGAAGCGGGCGCGACCCACCAGGCGACCATGCCGGACGTGGCTCCCCCGGAGGAGGTCCCGGAGGCGCCCGCTGCCACCGCCGACGCCGCCCGGCACGGGCTCGCGATCCCGGCGCCGATCCTGTCCTATTTCGGCCGGCGGCGGCCCATCGAGCTGCGGCCCGTCGAGATCGAGCGCTACCTGCGCCGGGCCCCGCGGGAGCCGCGCTTCCACGTCTGGATGCGGGCCGTCGACCGCCTGCCCGACGATCCGGCGATCCACCGCGCCGTCCTCGCCTACGCCTCCGACATGACGCTGCTCGACGCCACCCTGATCCCGCATGGGCAGACCGTGTTTGACCCGGAGATCCAGTCGGCGAGCCTCGACCACGCCCTGTGGTTCCACCGACCGTTCCGGGCCGACGACTGGCTGCTCTATGCCCAGGACAGTCCGAGTGCCGATGGGGCCCGGGGGTTCGCGCGCGGACAGATCTTCACGCGCGACGGCATGCTGGTGGCGTCCGTGGCCCAGGAAGGCATGATCCGGCCTCGCCGCACCGAGGCCTGACCGCGCCTGGTCGAAGCTGCAAGAGACGCTGCTTCGATGCACGAGTTGCCTGCGCCGGCAGCGTATTGCCTATTTTGCAGGCAAACTTGGCCGTGGAAACGCTGCGTCCTGAGTCAATGACCGGATACTTCTTGGGCAGATGCGCATCCGGCGAAAAAGTTCCGTTGGCATAGTCCTTGAATATGGGTGCCGGCGAACGGGTCGGAAGCGGCCCGGGCGCACCGGCCGGTCCGATCGTGTCGCGACGCTTGCGTGCGCCGGCCGGTGGCCTCCACGCGCGCATGTTTCTGTCCACCCGGTTCACCTCGTCGAACTCAACTCGTAGCTTAAGGGGGCGTCGCCCATGAAAATCGTGATGGCCATCATCAAGCCGTTCAAGCTGGAGGAGGTCCGCGACGCTCTGACCGGCATCGGCGTCCACGGCCTGACCGTCACCGAGGTGAAGGGCTATGGCCGGCAGAAAGGCCATACCGAGATCTACCGGGGCGCCGAGTACGCCGTGAGCTTCCTGCCCAAGCTCAAGATCGAGGTGGCTGTGGCCTCCGATCTGGTCGCCAGCGTGATCGACGCGATCGCGGCCGCCGCCCGCACGGGCCAGATCGGCGACGGCAAGATCTTCGTCGTGCCCCTCGAGAAGGCCGTCCGCATCCGCACCGGCGAGACCGACGTCGACGCCCTCTGAGGCGACCGCCTGTCCGGACGATCGCGTCCGGGCGCCCCTGACCTGTCCTCTTCACATCAGCATCGCACCGCGATCGGGAGTCTCGTTTCCATGAAACTTCGCAATGCCCTGGCGCTCGGGCTGGGGGGTGCCGCGCTGGCACTCCTGTTCATCGAGCCATCCCTTGCGCAGACGCCGACGGCGGAGGCCGTGCCGGCTGCCGCGAGCGCCGTGCCCGTTCCGAACAAGGGCGACACCGCCTGGATGCTCATCTCCAGCGCCCTCGTGCTGCTGATGGTCGTGCCCGGCCTGGCCCTGTTCTACGGCGGTCTCGTTCGCACCAAGAACATGCTGTCCGTCCTGACGCAGGTTTTCGCCATCGCCTGCATCTCCTGCCTGCTGTTCGTGATCTTCGGCTACAGCCTCGCCTTCACCAACGGCGGCGGTCTCAACGACTTCGTCGGCGGCCTGTCGAAGGCCTTCCTGAAGGGCATCGACCCGAATTCCACCGTCGCCACCTTCTCGAACGGTGTCGTGATCCCTGAATACGTCTACATCTGCTTTCAGATGACGTTCGCGATGATCACCCCGGCCCTCATCGTCGGCGCCTTCGCCGAGCGGATGAAGTTCTCGGCCCTGGTCGTGTTCATGATCCTCTGGACCACGCTGATCTACTTCCCGATGGCGCACATGGTCTGGTACTGGGGCGGCCCGGACGCGGTCGGCAACGCCGCCAAGGCGCTGGCCGCTGCCACCGACGACGCCTCGAAGGCGACCGCCCAGGCGGCCCTCGATGCGGTGAACGCCGATGCCGGTCTGCTCTTCAAGTGGGGCGCCCTCGACTTCGCCGGCGGCACCGTGGTGCACATCAACGCCGGGATCGCGGGCTTCGTCGGCTGCCTCATGCTCGGCAAGCGCATCGGCTACGGCCGTGACCTGCTGGCCCCGCACTCCCTGACCATGACGGCGATCGGCGCCTCGCTCCTCTGGGTGGGTTGGTTCGGCTTCAACGCCGGCTCGAACCTCGAGTCCAACGGCACCGCCGCCATGGCCATGCTCAACACCTTCGTGGCCACCGCCGCCGCAGCCCTCTCCTGGCTGTTCGTCGAGTGGATGCTGAAGGGCAAGCCCTCCCTCCTCGGCATGCTGTCGGGCGCCATCGCGGGCCTCGTGGCCGTCACGCCAGCCGCCGGCTTTGCCGGTCCGATGGGCTCGATCATCCTCGGCCTCGTCGCCGGCGCGGTCTGCTTCATCATGTGCTCTACGGTGAAGAACGCTCTCGGCTACGACGATTCCCTGGACGTCTTCGGCGTCCACTGCATCGGCGGCATCCTCGGCGCCGTCGCCACGGGCCTGCTCGTGAACCCGGACTTCGGCGGCGTCGGCCTGCCCGACTACACCTCCAAGCCCGGTGAACTCGCGGTCGGCGCCTACGAGACCAGCGCCGCGCTGATGAGCCAGATCAAGGCCGTCGGCTTCACCATCCTCTGGTCGGGCGTCGGCTCCGCCATCCTGTACAAGCTCGTCGATCTCACCATCGGCCTGCGCGTGACCCAGGACGAGGAGCGCGAGGGCCTCGACATCGCCGATCACGGCGAGCGCGCCTACAACTACTAAGCCGCAGCAACGAACGCCTCCGGCGCCCACGGGTGTCGGAAGGAAAGGCCCCGGTCCCCGTGACCGGGGCCTTTCTCGTTACGGGGGTCCGGTCGAGGCGGGCCGTCCGCAGACTTCGGGCGACGTTGCGGGGCCGCGAGGCGGGTCCGGCCCGGTGGCGCGCCATCGGCACGCCCAGCGCCCATCGCACCGGGATAACCCGAGGCAGGCACGATCCGAGGCAGGAACGACCCAACGAAGGACCGCATTGCGACGGAGCGCGAAGGGAAGTCTCAACCTTAGCTAGCCGTTAACTCCGCCGACGCTACCGTCACCGGACAGTTCCCCATCGTGTCTGGTACCGCATGCGCTCGCTTCGCCGTTCCGCATCGCCCTACGATACTTTCGTCGACAGCTTTCGCCCGTTCCTGGCCAAGCGAATGACAGAGTTGGGCGGTCTCGTGCTGTTTGCCGGTGCCACCGCGCTGACGGTCGCCCTGGCGACGTGGTCGATCGACGATCCGAGCCTCAACCACGCCACCGACCATGCGGCCCACAACGTCCTGGGCACCGGCGGGGCCGTCGTCTCGGACCTGGCGATGCAGCTCCTGGGACTCGGCTCCCTGGCCTTCGTGCTGCCCCCGGCGCTCTGGGGCATCCAGCTGATGCGCACGCGGGCGCTGCCCCGGGGCGGCCTGCGCCTGACCCTCTGGATCATCGGATTCTTCGCCGCGAGCGCGGTGGCGAGCGCGCTGCCCTCGACGGCGCGCTGGCCCCTGCCCACCGGTCTCGGCGGCGTCGCCGGCGACGCGTTGATGCATGCCGCCCGGATGATGCTCGGCATCGTGGCGACCCCGCTCCACGCCTTCGCGGGCTTCCTCTTCGCCGGAGTCGCGATCCTGTGCCTCACGGGTGCCTGCCGGGTCGGTGAGCTCGATACGGAGGATTTCGACGCCTACGATGCGCCGCCGGCCCCCGCGCGCCAGGCCGTGCGCGGCCGGCCCGATGCCAGCCATGACGGACGCTACGAGGATGACGAGCCGAGCCTCGGTATCGTTTCCCTCGGGGCGATGGCGCAGGCCCTGATGGGCGGGCGCGCGGCCCTGGCGGCGCGCCTCGCCGACTGGCGGGCCGAGCGCGCGGCGGCGGCCACCGCACTCGCCTATGCGGGTGCCTCGCCGGCCCTCGCGGCACAGCGCGCCTTCGCGGCGCCCGAAGACGCCCCCTGGGCGACCCACGCGCCCGATGCCCGGGTGGCCCCCTCGGACGGCCGGCGGGAGCCGGTCTTCGACGCGCCGCCGCAGGCGCCGTCCGCGACCCGGCGCCCCCCGCCGCCCGTGCACCACGACGACGAGGACGCCGACGACGCGGCCGATCTCGAGGCGCCTCCCGCCGAGGCCGCCGCGCCGGCGCGCTCCCGCGTGGCGCCCGCGGCCCCGGCGCCCGTCCCGGCCGCCCCCCGTCGCACGCCACCGCCCCAACCCCAGAACGCTGAGAACTACCGGCACCCCGCCCTGGAACTCCTCGCCGACCCGCCGCGGCTGCCCGCCTCCAGCCAGATCTCTTCGGAGGCCCTGGAGCAGAACGCCACCCTGCTGGAGGCCACCCTCAGCGACTTCGGCGTGCGCGGCGACATCCTGGCGGTGCGCCCCGGCCCGGTCGTCACCCTCT
>NZ_PDHT01000017.1:0-117356 GCF_002917135.1 Methylobacterium sp. V23 | reverse complement strand
GCTCAGCCGCTCAAGATCGATACGACCCATCCCACGAGGGAATCAGCGAAACCCACCCCGCGCAAGGGGGTGGGTAATTACTGATTTTAGTTCGCACAAAACTATAACTCAAACTAACAATAATTCTGATAAACCTTACAATAATGACGTTTATACAAAAATTTAATAGATGTTTCATTTTTTACAAATGTTATCACTACGTATATTATTAAAATTATTTCGAAATCAACAAAATGAAAATAAGGACGCGTTTAAATCCAAATATTTCCCCAGTCGATATTTTAATTATTCAGATTGTCTTTCGCCCAACTCCAAGCGACATAAAGCGGTCCTTAGAGATGTACGCTTATCCGATCCCATTGTTTAAGATGATTATCCAAACCAGCACCCCGCCGAGTTGAAAGCGAACGGTACTTGAACAACGTTTTCGCAGAACGAACCCATTTTTTGTTAAAACGGTAGGTTTCAAAGCTCGGGCAGCACAGCTGCGGAACCACGAAGTGCTGGTTCAGCGCCCCGAGACGTCGATGTCGAGCTAAACATTAGGGCGGCCTGGTCCAAAATACCGGCCAGGTCACGTCGCCGGAATGTGAGACGCCAGGCGCCGTCCTCACGATACAACGCTGAGCCTCTCGAGCAACGCGCGAAGCCCTTCTCACCCACCTTGCGCCGGCGCCCGCCGTTCGTCTGGATCCAGGTCTCTGCGACGCAGGTGATCGTTGGCAGCGCGGCGCTATAGTCCCAGTACCAGTGCGGGTTCGCCTATAGTCCGCGCTTGAGGTCGACCGCCTCGCGCGGGATCGGCTGGAGCCTACACCTGCCTTCCTGCTGCTCGAACAGGATGTCGTAGACGCGGTCGAGTGATGCGATCCATGCCGCACTACCGGTCGGCGCTGGGAAGATGCGCGATTCGTACTCGTGCGTGGTGATCTCACGCCAAGGCGGCTGCTGATCAGTCACCTTCCACCGATATAAAGCTTGTCCTGCAAGTTCGTTTCCCCCGACTCAGACGCGAAGCTTTCTAGATCAGGGTTTCGCTGCGGCGCCCCTGGTGGGAGTGCGTTGGCAGGACAATACTTCATACAGTAAATCTCAGTGTCGAGGGAGTTTGAGCAGACGTTCTGCGCCCTCCCATTGATGCAAGCGCACGTGCAGTAGGCGCTCGCCGGCGTGGGGAGCAGAGCTACGGCAGCTATGACGCTTGCCGCGCCGATCTAAGCGAGTTTCATCATCACCTCTTCCCTGGCTGAGGCAGCGCACTTCCCTGATTGATGCCGGCCTTCCATCCGGTCAAGACCGCGTACCTCAGAACGTCATGCCCGGTGCAGATGTGGCCGTCGATCTTGTACAGCCCCGCCTTGTCGCTTGGTATAGGAACGACGTCACGCCCACGCTTCTTCAAGAACGCGACAGCAGTCGGGATTTCGTCGGGTGTTGGCGCTTGTTGGGTCATGCCTTCTTCGACCTTGTCAGTAAGGGTGCAGTACGCACGACCATACGCCGATAATCCTTCTTGACATTGAGGCTCGCAAAGGCGCGGCTCGCGAAATCATATGCTCGAACGATTGCGCCCAAATCGATGATCCTGCCTTTGCTTGAAATGACAACGTAGGCTTGGGAGTTTTCTAGGAAGACTCTCACAGCCCCGTCTAAATCGTCGGCAGAGAACATGAGCGGTGGCGCCGGGTGATCAAAGTACCGAAGCAGGTTCATAGTTGCTGGATAGCACATGCCGCCAGTTCACAGTCCGAACAGCCAAAGCGAACCGCGCCGCCGGGACGGTCCGGCGTGTCGCGGTAGTAGGCGATGTTCGCGAAAGCGATGCGGTTGGCAGCGACAGCTGTGACCTTCGCGTCCGACATCAGGATCGCGCCGCAGAAGTCCGGGCGGACGATGCCGGCCTCTGGGTGAACGTCGAACGGCTCCAGCGTCGTCTAGCCGCGCCAGCGCCTCGTCCGCCCACCAATCCAGGAAGTCGACACATGCCTCGTGCGCACCGCCCCAAGATTGCAGTGTGAAGCCGGGGCACGGGACGACGCTGGGCCGGAGGTCAAGAAATCTCTAGCGCCAGAGTTTCGCGTCGGCGGGGACGAGCTTGGGCTTCTGTGAGGCTGGCAATGGGTCTGGCAGTTGATTCGGGCCGGACGGGATAGGGGAGGTGGGGTCCAGAGCCTATGGCTGAACGGTCACAGGTGCTGTTTCGTACGCTTCAGCAGACGGTGCAGACTCTTGTGCGTCCCAAAAACGCGGTCTGTTCCGTTGTGACCGAGAAGTCCGAGTAGCCATCACCCCTGAAACAAAAGGAAAAATTGGCTGGGGCGCCAGGACCCTAAACCTGCCGCGGCCAGCCAGAAAACCCGATGTCTCTCAGTCACTTACTTCGCGCGGCGCCTGGGGATGTGTAGCAGGATTGAGATCAGCGCGGCAACCCTCCGCGAGCTCGTCCGCCCGTCGCCTGACGGTCAGGCATCCGCCCAGCGGGCGTTATGGGCATCGAACCTCGTGGGCCGGAGAAAGTAATGCTTAAGGCGGTTAGGAGTGTACGCAGGTATATGACGGGAAAGCGGGTGCGTCCTCGGCCGTAGCCTCGCCCGCCGCGATCGGTACCCCGAGGTTGGTGGCGAGGTCTTCATGCGTTTCTGCCGAAGCTGTGATACCCCTGCCAAGATCGTCGGGAGCATGCTGCCGCGCCGCATCCGAGTCGCGAGTTTACCAATGGTACCAAGGCCACGTTCCATTTTTCGCCGTGAATTATTCCCGGACAGCGATACTTGGTGCGAAGCGTTATACCACGGTGGTGCAATCCCCGGTGTCGATTTCGACCTCAGTCACGTAACCGGGTATTATGGGGAGAAGTTGCGGGCGATTTGGGACGAGGCGCCTGATAACCTTTCCAGCTATGATTACTTGTAGCGAGAACAGCAGCGGCGGCCGGATATATTTGTAAGGAAGCTGCCGTCCCGGCGCTTGTTCGTGCCCTCATCAGCTGACGAAAGGCCTGAGCGGCCAAACACATCGACTTACGTGACGCCGAAGGATTTCGCAGAGCATTATGCGGCAGCTGCGTTTGCTGCTCATTCAGGCTTAACTTGCGAGACGATGGTAACGCTGTGGTGGGGCGCGCTCGATGCTTCTGAAGCACGTCAAGCGCAGATCCTGTTTTCGAAGATAACAAAGCAATTTAACGATTGGTGTTCCCAGCGTAGCTTGCCGACCGTGTACTTTTTCAGCCACGAAAGCAGTCCTAAGATCGGGTTGCATACGCATC
Source organism: Methylobacterium sp. V23 (assembly GCF_002917135.1). Lineage (NCBI taxonomy): Bacteria > Pseudomonadati > Pseudomonadota > Alphaproteobacteria > Hyphomicrobiales > Methylobacteriaceae > Methylobacterium > Methylobacterium sp. V23. The sequence goes on along the minus strand of NZ_PDHT01000017.1, from coordinate 114,088 downwards.
TTGCAGTCTATCTCTGTCTTGGACTACATTTAAATACTACGCGCGATGAGTTTCGAATTTGGGCTATGGGGTGGCCTGAGCGAAACGGACTTGGGAAACGGCCGCGGGCCATCCGCGTCACAGGTCCGACGAAGCGAACTCCCTGGCTCCACTGGCACCGGTTCCATTATCAGGTAAAGGGCTACGATCCACGGGCAGTCGTTCGGCACGCTTATAATTCGACGTCCGGGACTGATGTTATGCTGAGCGATCTGATCGCGTGGCCCTGGCGGGACCCTGGCGTAGTCACGATGGCGCCGCGTCTCGGCCATGCCTTGAACCTCGGCCCGGATCGCCGCCTTGCCGGCATTCCGAAACATTGCGACGAACTTCGTAACCCACCACGGCCGAAGAAGCCGGTAGTGCCGCGAGAACTGAGTCTTGAGGAACAGTTAAGGTATTATTCACCGCCTGCACGCCCTCGCCCTCCGTTCGTTTCGCGGTACGACGATGGTTGGCGTGACGTCCGCTGCCTGTACCCACGCGAGTTCAACACCCGAGTGACGAAGCTGTCCTATGAGCCTGAGCCGCTGCGGCAGGGGCCGCCACCGGACGACTTCCAGCTGGACATGGAGCTTATCTGAGCCATCGCCGAATCAGGGTTCCAGCCGTGCTGGGATCGGGGCGCCTGCCTCGCTAGTTCTTTGGTCGTGCCGTCGGTGGGGCAGTGAATGGGGGCGCTTGCAAATGCGGGCGCCCTTTTTGCGTTTTCGCGTCCGTCCATCGCCAGCGGGACCGGGAACGAAGACCACCGTGCCGAGCGCCTTTTTTGTTCCGCACCATGGTGAAGGATGCTCGCGTGCAGTTACTTGCGACATCTGCCTCGTGTGAGACGAGGCAGATGAGTCTCGTTACGAGCCGAAATTGCTTCGTTACCGCAGTAGTTTATACGGGAGACGAGGACAGGTTTGCGACTATACGCGGTCTTTTCCCATGGGGGTCGGTTCGTACTGCGCATAGCGGCGTTCGTGGTCAGCGGCTCCACCCAGCGGGGAATGGCCGGCGTTTCCTGGACGACGGGCCGATGCTACCTTACCCCGGTGCCCACACTGGTTTGATGAACTGCGGGACATTCTGCCTGCGTTGATCGCCGACCGCTAACCGCTGCGCACTTTGGATCTTGGTGGACGTTTGAGGGAGGCCGGCTTGCCTTGAGGCAAGGCTTTGCCGGTGAGGGCAAAGCATCGCATCTACCGAAGGGTCCGGATCTCGGAGCCACGCCGTCGGTCGACCGGCGGATCGAAGGTGTAACCTTTTGACAGGTAGGCCGGGGTTGGGCTGTCGGCCTTTACACACCGCTTCCCGTCAGCTTGGACGGCCAGCGCCGACGGACCCCACCGCTCGATCCGCGGAGCGTTAGAGTCGTCGTGGAGGGTTGGGGCTACCCGTATACCTCCATCCTGCGGTCCCGTAACGTACGGGACCACTTGCGGCCGATGCCCTTCGGCGTGTGACCCGGCGATCTCCGCCCCGCCTGGCTAGCGGTGGAGGCTCGGGTGCTCATAGGGAGCGTGGCTCTTTCCCTAAGCCGGGTAGGAGCTCTGCCCTACGTTCTGCAGTTGGAGGAGCGTTTCACGCTTCAGGATCGCAACTGGTCGGTGTGCCCCTGGAGTCACGGCCTGCACTCGCTTTTGTAAAGGTCCGGTTCCAGTCAGCCTGATGAACCGATCTGTATGACCAAGTTGGGTGGTTTTCTGCCCGACCGCTTTCGGACGGCGAATGCATCGAGGCGGGCATCGTCACAGGGACCGCTCCCGACCTCGCGCAGCCTCTCAGCCCTGAACACAATCAGCTTGACGGCGGTGGTGTAAGTGCCATCGACAGCCGATGCGTCGCACTGGTCAATGTCAGCCGAACGGCGAGGCATGTTTAAATGATTAAGGCCGGATCTAGGAAGCCCGCTGGGCCTGGGTCTATCCGTGAAGGCCGCTACTTTAACAGCAAACACCCAGCATCGGGCCTCAAAGATTTGAAGGCAATTGCCTTGATTGGTCAAGGTTTGTCTCCGAACCTTCTCGGACAGCATCAGGTCCAAGCTGGTTCAGTTCGCCCCCCGGGGCGAGCCCTATTTGTACGGGCTCGGACCCAGGACCGGCGCGGTGTTGACAAAAGTTATTGAGCTAATGCGCAGGGTTCGAGCTAGGGTCCTTCGCTGACGAGCGCCTGATCGCTCAACGCCGGGGACCTTCGATGCTCATCCAAGAGCAGATGATGAGGCGCCAGCGGGTGCTGGCCAATTTCGGCGAGTTCGCCCTGCGCAGCGAGAACCTTGACGAGGTGCTCACCGAAGCCTGCCGTCTCGTCGCCGAGGCTCTCGGCACCACTCGCGCCAAAATCCTAGAGATCCATGAGGACAGGCAAAGCCTGCTCGTGCGTTCGGGCGTAGGCTGGAAACCGGGCATCGTTGGTCGGCTGCGCTTACCCATGGGAGAGCGCTCCTCCGAGACCTTCGCGATCAAGGAAGGCAAGCCTGTCATCACGCAGGACATCCGCAAGGAGACGCGCTTCGAGTTCCCCAAGTTCATGACGGAGGCCGAGGTCGTCGCGGTGGTAAACGCTCCGATCTTCCTGCCGGGCAGGAAACCCTACGGCCTGCTCCAGGTGGACGCGACGGAGCCGCGCGACTTCATCCAGGAAGACACCGAGTTCCTGCGCACCTACACCATCATCTTGGGACCGGTCATCGACCGCATGCACAAAGTGAGCGACCTTCGCACGAGCGAGGATCGGTTCCGGCGCTTTGCCGAACATTCGGCCAACGTTCTCTGGCTCGCCGACCTGAAGACTGGACAGCTCAACTATCTCAGCCCGGGCTTCGCTCGGGTCTGGGGTATGCTCGCCGAGGACATGCCGGATGTCGCGCGTTGGCTTGCCAGCATCCACCCGGAGGACCGCGGTGCCGCGGCCCATGCGCTGGACCGGGTCGGCGGCGGCGAGACACTCAATCTGGAGTACCGCATCCATCGCGCCTCCGACCATACGGTCCGTCGCATCCGCGACACCTTCTTCCCGATCCCGGCCGAGGACGGGCACATCCGATCCGCGGGCGGGATCGCCCAGGATGTCACCGTCGATACGGGCCTACGCGCCTACGTGGTTGCGGCTGGGGACGACGCGCGGCGCAGCCTCGTCGGCACTCTGCAGGACGCTGGTTGTGAGGTGCGAGCCTTTGCGAGCAGTCAGGACCTCCTCAAGATGGCGGGTTCGCTGAAACCGGGCTGCGTCTTGCTCGATGTGAAGGAAGGCGGCGACCTCGTTGTCCTCAGCGAACTGAAGGCGGCACGTGCGCACCTGCCCGTGGTTGCGGTCGGCGCGAGTGGCGGCGATGTCGGGTTCGGCGTGCGCGCCATGAAGGCGGGAGCGAGCGATTTCCTTGAAGCCCCGTGGGAGCCGGGGGGGCTGCTATTCGCCGTCAAGACGGCGCTCGCCGAGATCCACGCCGAGGCGGATCGGGCGCGCGGAAGCGACGCGACCCGGGCCCGGATCGCGTCGCTCTCCCTTCGCGAACGCGAAGTGTTGGAGGGCTTGCTGGCGGGTGGGACCAACAAGTCCATCGGCCGCACGCTGGGCCTGAGCCCGCGTACGGTGGAGATCCACCGGGCTCGGGTCATGGATGCGCTCGACGCCCACACCCTGCCCGAGGCTGTTCTGATCGCGACGGCCGCCGGGGTCCGTCCCGCCAATCACAGCGGCAACTAGTTCGCAATCCGGCGCCCGGACGAAAACCAAGGTGCCGTGGGCTCTGCGATCGCGATTGTTCAACCCATGACGCCGGCGCAGGCGGACTGAGCCACCGCCCGCTTGTCCGCCTTCGGGGGGCGCGAGAATCCCCAGGCCCTCGCCCGCATAGGGCGGTCTCAGGCTACGGATGTCTGCTTCGACACCGCGGCGAGAGAGGGGGCGTGACGCAGGTCGGGCGGCGTCTTGAAGTCCCGGGCTGCGCCACGGGACGCCTGAACGCCGCGCGGGTATCCGCTGCGGTTCCGGTAGGAACGTTTCCGACGGGCTCCGCGGCTATGCAGGGCCGTGCTGGCTTGCGCATCGATCAGGTCGACCGCGGTGATACCGACCAGTAGGGCGAGGGCGACGGCGGCGTTGCCGCGCTTCGGGTTGTCCGGCCGGAGCGCCGTCATTACGGTCGCGATGTCGAGGCCGTCGCCGGCGACCCGGCTCCAGAGGCCGAGGTTCCTGTCGACCGACAGGGAGAGGATGCCGCTGCCGATCTCCCGGGCGCCATAGGCGCGCACCAGCGCCTCCTTGCCCTCCATCCCGAACGCCCGCGTGATGCGCTGGGGCGCCACGAGTTCGGTGATCCCGAGAGCAAGGCTGAACCAGCCGAGCCCCTTGGCGAGGCGGTCGGCAATCCCGAGCGAACTCGGCCCGGAGCGGAGAACCTTCGGATCCCCCTCCGATCGCGTGATGTTCGAGAGGCTCGCGATGCTTGCAATGTTCGTCATGATCTCCCTCGCGCGGTGTCAGGGTTTAAGAACGACCTTGATGCAGCTGTCCTGCTTGTCCCGGAACGTCCGGTACATCTCGGGCCCCCTGTCGAGGGGGACCTCGTGCGTGATGACGAAGGAGGGGTCGATCTGCTCCTCCTCAATCCGGCGCAGGAGATCGGCGGTCCAGCGCTGGACGTGGGTCTGTCCCATGCGGAAGGTCAGGCCCTTGTTCATTGCCGCGCCCATCGGGATCTTGTCGGCTAGGCCCCCATAGACCCCCGGGATCGAGATCAGGCCGCCCGGCCGGCACACGTAGATCATCTCGCGCAGCACGTGCGGCCGGTCGCTCTCGGCCAGGAGGATCTGCTTGGCCCGATCATAGATCGTGTCCGGCATGGCGGGCGTGACGTGGCTCTCCATGCCGATGCAGTCGATACACTTCTCAGGGCCCTCGCCGCCGGTCAGCTCGTTCAGCCGCTCGACGACGTTCTCCTCGTCGAAGTTGATGGTGATGGCGCCCCCGGCTTCCGCCATCTCCAACCGCTCCGGTAGGTGGTCGATGGCGATGACCTGCTCTGCGCCGAGGAGAACGGCCGAGCGGATCGTCATCTGGCCGACCGGCCCGCAGCCCCAGACCGCCACCGTGTCGGTCGGCTGGATGTCCGCCTGGACTGCCGCCTGCCACCCGGTCGGGAAGATGTCCGAGAGGAAGAGCAGCTTCTCGTCGGGAATGCCCTCAGGCACCTTCTGGACGGTGGAATCGGCGAACGGCACGCGCAGGTACTCGGCTTGGCCGCCCGGGTAGCCGCCGGTGAGGTGCGAGTAGCCGAACAGGCCCGCGGTGGTGTGGCCGAAGACCTTTTCGGCGAGATGTTTCTTGCGATTGCTCTTCTGGCACACGGAGAAGTACCCGCGCTTGCACTGGTCGCACTCGCCGCAGACGATGGTGAAGGGTACCACGACCCGGTCCCCCTTCTTCAGCTTGCCGTTCAGCCCGCGCCCGGTCTCGACGACCTCGCCCATGGTCTCGTGACCCAGGACATCGCCAGGGAGCATGGCGGGGATGAAGTTGTGGAACAGGTGAAGATCGGAGCCGCAGATCGCGCAACTCGTGACTTTGACGACGACGTCACGGCCGTCCTCGATTTCCGGATCGCTGACCGTGTCGCAGCGGATGTCTTCCTTCCCATGCCAAACCAGGGCTCGCATAGCCGTCTTCTCCCATGGGTTGAGATGCGAGAGGCCCATCCGGGCGGTGCGGCCCTCCCGGGCTCGGCCCCTCGCGGGGATGATGGTCGGTGTCGCAACGAGGCGAACCGGGGTGAGGAGCGCGCCGTTCCTGCGGACAATTCCCTAGGAGGCCTCCGCCCCCGGCGGGCCGTCGCCGAGGAAGTCCCGCAGTCCAGCGGCCGCGCCGGTCCGCGGCCTTCGCGGCTGGCAGGATTGCGGATGGGGGGTCGTCCGCCGTCAGACCCGGTCTGACCGGTGTCCCGAGGCATCCGGCGGCGGATCACGTCTCCGGACGAACACCTGTGTGGCGCGGATCGAGCGCAGGGTGCCCGGATCAGCCCGGTGCTCCAGGGCGTTCCGTTCGAGAGCGTGGAGTTCCTCCAACAGGGCGAGGCGGCCCCGGGGCGTCGCGTTCGGCAGCCGCTCCTGCACCAGCGCGACCAGCTTGCGCATCATCGGATCGTCGACGGGTCTGGACAAGCTGTGCATGCGGCACCTCCCGCGCTTCACGCGCATCGAAACGCCCGCCCGGCATGTGCGCCGAGCGGGCCGCCGAGACGTGCGCCCCGGGCGTGGGCTATCGCGTCCCTGACGGTGCGGGCGCCGCGTCGCCGCCCTGCCCAGCGGGCGCGTCGGCCTTTCCGGAGCGACGTCCTTCCGCAGCGCTCGAAGCGGATGCGCCCGCGTTGCCCGCGGCCTGGACGGCCCCGGTGGTCTGCACGTTCGGATTGCCCGACGTGTCGGCACGGGCCGTCATGCCGCCCAGGAACTCGCCCCGCTCCCAGCGCGACATGCCGACCGCGGCGAGCAGGTTCGTGGTCAGCGTGCCGGTGGGCTCGAGGCCCTGCGCCTGCTGGAAGTGGGTCGCGGCGATCGTCGTGTCGTTATTCCAGTTGCCGTCGAGATGCCCGGCCGCATAGCCCCTCTGGTTCAGCACCTGCTGAATCTGGCGGACACCATCGGCATTCAGCCAAATCGGCTCACCGGGGCTCTCGGCGCGTTCCATGGCGATGCGCTGGTTGTCGACCTGCCGGTCGCCTCCCGGGCCGGCCGCCTGGGTCGGCTGCGGGCGTGCCGCGTTGGCGGCCTGTGGACCCGTGCCATGACCGGCCGAAAAGATCGCGTCGGTCAGGCCGAGGGCGGCGATGAGGCCAACCTCGAGCCGCCCCGTCGGCTCGAGCCCGTGGGACTGCTGGTAGCTGCGCGACGCCTGAACGGTCGCGGGCCCCCAGCGTCCATCGACCTGTCCCGTATTCCAGCCCTGCTGGTTCAGGGCCTGCTGGATCTGCCTGATGCCGGCAGGACTGACATGAAGGGGCGTGCCGCGGCTGTCCGCGCGCTCGACGACAATGCGCTGATTGTCGACCTGCTTGGTCCCCTGGTCGCCGCCCTGACCGCCGCCCTGCCCGCCGCGATTGCCGAGGATGATGTCCTGCTCCAGACCGAGACCATAGGCGAGCGGAATGGTCAGCGTGCCGGTCGGCTCCATGTTCTGCGCCTGCTGAAAGCTGCGCGCCGCGGCCACGGTCTGCGGGTTCCAGCGACCGTCGACGGTCCCCGTGCTGTAGCCCTTCTGGGTCAGGGCCTGCTGGATCTGCCGCACACCCGCCGAGCTGACGTAGATCTGCGTGCCCTGCCCATCGGCCTGATCCTGGGTGACGCGCTGATTGCTGACGGATGATTGCTGAGCGTGTGCGTAACCGCCGCCCAAGGACGCGATGGCCGTGGTTGCGAGGAAGATGTGCCTCAGTCTCATGAAGACCTCCTGATATGGACATGACGACGAACCGAGTCGGACCACACCAGTTTCTTGCGGACAAACCGTAGGAAACCTACGATACGAGATTAAATCTGAGACAGGATAAGGACTTACTGAATATTTATTTTGGACCCGGATCGAAACTACGGAAGCATCCGGATCGTCGGGTGAGATTTTCGATATCACTGTCGCGCCTCCGAGGGTGGCCTGATCGGCCACCGGTCCGGAGGCGTGCCATGGCCGATCCCTTTTCGGATGAAGACCGCGATGCTTGCGCACGCGAAGCCGCAACGGCGATTGAGGCATTCCTCGATCAGAGGTGTCCCGAGATGAAAATCGCCTTCTGGAGCGCCGTCGGGAAGCTTTATCGGCTGGACACGCCGTCCGGCGGGCCGTGCCCGGCGCCACCGGGGCCGACCCTGGACGCAGGGCCGCCGGCCCGATCCCGATAGGGATCGTCCTAGGGATCTATCGCGGGAACGGGGACGGCACCGGCTGGTTCGCGACGGACGTGGCGCCTGCGGCGCGCAGGGCCTCCTACCGGGATGATCATGGCTTCCCTCCTCGAACGCGCGTTCGGCGGCCTGGTGATGGCGGCCGTCCTCCTCGACGTCTTCCTCACCGTTCTCTACGCGCGCATCGGCACGGGTCTGGTGGCGGACCGCGCCGCACATCTGACATGGATGGCCTTTCGGCGCGCCGCGGAGGGGGCCGGGGCTCGCCGCGGGGCGGTGCTCTCCTTCTGTGGACCCGTCGTCCTTCTCCTCTACGTCCTGCTCTGGGCCCTCGGCCTGACGCTCGGCGCCGGGCTCATCATCCATCCCGGGCTCGGGGCGGGCGTGCAGGCGGGCAACGGCCCGACACCCACGGACATCCTCACCGCGCTCTATGCCGGCGGCAGCAGCATGGCGATCGTCGGGGCGAGCGATTTCAAGCCCACGACCGACGCCTACCGGGTCGTCTACCTCGTGCATTCCCTGATCGGGATGACGGTGACCTCGCTGGTCCTAACCTACGTCATGCAGGTCTACGGTGCCCTGCGGCAGCGCAATACGCTCGGCCTTCAGCTCCATATCCTCTCCGCGCAAACCTCCGACGTAGGCGAGTTGCTGGCCAGGCTCGGACCTCGCGGACAGTTCAGTGGCGGCTACAGCCACCTCGTCTCGCTCGGCGAGGCGATGGCCGAGATGAAGGAAGCCCACCACTTCTACCCGGTCCTGTTCTACTTCCGGTTCGAGAAGCCCTATTACTCGGTCTCGGCGCAGGCCTACCTCGCCCTCGATGCCGTCTCGCTGATCCGCAGCACGCTCGCGGGTGAGGAAACGGAATGGTTGAAGGAATCCGCAGCGGTCGAAGCACTGTGGCGGGTGGCCCAACTGCTGATCGTCACCCTGGAAACGACCTTCCTGCCGGGTGATCCGGTCGTCCTGAAGGCCGTCGATCCGAGGGAACGGCAGCGCTGGCGCGCCCATTGGGAACGGTCTGTCTCTCGGCTTGCCGAGGCAGGCATCGCGGTTGCCCGAGAGGAGGCCGCAGCGCAGGCCTATATCGACCTCCGTGCGCATTGGTGGCCCCACATCACCCGACTTGCCCCCGCGATGGCCTATCGGAGCGGGGACATCGAAGCGCACGGAGCGGAGGCGTCCTAAGGAATGGGACGGATGTACGCGCCGCGTCGGCACGGCTGAATAGGGCTCTCATCCTGGAGCAATCTCCCAATGGTGCCCTTCGCCCTCTCAACCGTGATGGATCCCCCCGTATCCGGACCCGCACGCGCGCCGCGGCATTCGGCCCCGGAGGATGTCTCACCCGCGTGTGCGCTGATTCGTAAGCTCGACAACTTCATTTCGCTCGCCGAAGCCGATCGAGCGGCACTCGTCGGCTTGACCGAATACGTCCGACGGATCGAGCGGCACACCGTCCTGGCGGAGCAGGACAGTGTCCCGGACCACGCGCTGATCGTCTTCGCCGGGTTTGCCAGCCGGTACAAGCGCCGCGCTTCAGGCCGCCGCCAGATCCTCGCCTATCTCATCCCCGGCGACCTTTGCGACTATGGCGCGCTCCACGGATACGCCCTCGATCACACGATCGAAACCCTGACCGACTGCCGGATCGCCAGGATTCCCCGCGCGGCCTATCTCGACCTGCTCGGCCAGCATCCCCGTATCGCGCTGGCGTTGCAGCATGCCAAGCTCGCCCAACAGGCGACCGCCCGCGAGTGGATGGCCAATATCGGCATGCGCTCGGGTCTTGAGCGGATGGCGCATCTCTTCTGCGAACTGCTGGAACGTCTCGGATCGATCGGCCAGGTCACAGCCGGTCAATTCGATATGCCGCTGACCCAGACGGATCTGGCCGACGCGCTCGGCCTGTCGAGTGTCCACGTGAACCGCGTGTTGCAAGCGCTGCGGCGCGAAGGGCTGATCGCATGGCGGGGAGGTCGATTGTGCGTCCTCGCGCCGCGGCAATTGCGCGAACTCGCGGAGTTCGAGGCGGGGTACCTCTAGAGCATCCTCATCCGGGAGGGGTCTCAGCTTTCGGGCCGAAGCAAGACCGGCCTGAAGCATCGCCGCGCGTCCGGTACGACAAAGGCGTGCTGCAGCGCTCGCCGCTGTCTTGGTGCCGTGCCCGATCGCGTTGCGGCGATGCGCGGCTCCGAGGCGAAGTCTCACGGACTCGACCCATGGGCAGGGTCGGTGAGGTCCGGCGGACGACCACCGCCACGCGGTCGCGCGAGCGGACCTCGCATCGACGCGCTCTCGTGCGCTGGACCCACCCCCGCTTCGCCGGGCGCTCTGAGAAACGGATCGAACCCGTTTCTACCGTTCGCCGGGCTGGATCTCGTCGCATTCCTGGTGCGCGGGACGCACGCCAGCGGCCGTCGCGATGAGGACAGCTTCAGGCAGGGTATGGGCACCGAGCGCATCCATGACCCGGGCCCGGTGGATCTCCACGGTGCGCGGGCTCAGGCCCAGCGTGCGGGCGATGGTCTTGTTGGTGCCCCCCGCGAGCAGTCCCTCCAGCACCGCGCGTTCGCGCTCCGACAACGTCGCGATCCGATTCAGGGACGCTTCGTGCGCGCGCGACCGCTCAGCGGCGTCGCGGATGCCGGCCAATGCCGTCCTGACCGCGAGGAGGAGCGCCTCCGAGGTCCAGGGGGTTTCGAGGAAATCGACCGCCCCCGCCTTCATGGCGCGAACGCCGATCCCGACATCGCCCCCGCTCGCGCCCACCGCGACGACGGGCAGGTGAGACCGGTAGGCCTTCATCTCGGTTGTGGTCACGAACCCGTCGATCTCCGCCATGTCGAGCACGACGCAGCCCGGCATCAGGGAGCCTGCCATCTTGAGGAAGTCTTGGTCGTTCGCGAAGGCCTGAACGGCGTACCCGCTGGATTGAAGTGCGCTCACGAGCCTATGCCGGGCGTCAGCCCCGCGCGCAACCACGTAGGCGCGCAAGCTGGTCGCGATCGTGACGTCTTGCGCGATCCCACCGGCCAGTCGGATTTGCCCGTCTTCAGCCGGGATCGGAAAGAAGGTATCGCGGATCCGACGCACGGCCTGGTCCGAGGCGCGCAGGATGCGGTACTCCAAAACCATTGTCTCGCCGTCGCCGACAAGCTCCAGCGCGTGGGCCGCGGCACCTCGGTCCTCCGGGTGGATGCTGGCAAGCCAACCCGCGATATCCGGCATGTCCGCGCAGGGCATGCCCCAGACTTGTGCGAAGGCCGGGCTGAGGTAATCGAGCCGCCCGCTGTCCAGATCGGCGAGCCAGAGAACGTTCGCCGAATGCTCGGCGTAGCGCCGAAATCGCGCCTCGCTCTCGCGCAAGGCCGCCTCGGCCCGCTGCTCCCGATCGACGTCCTGCACCACCACGATGGCCTGCCGGATAGAACCATCGTCTCCGCGGACCGGAATGCCGCTGATGCGCCTCCAACACGCGTTGCCGTCTCTGGGCCGGTGTAGAAAGCGCATGTTATGCACGACTTCGCCCCGCATCGCCCGCATGAACGGGTATTCGTTCACGGGCACCACACGGCCTTCCGTGTCGTAGCCGGTCCAGTGCAGCTGTGCGTCCGAATCGAGGGAGGGGGGGCCGCCGGGGAGAAACTCGCGACACAGCGGATTGATGAGCAGCGCTTGCCCATCGGCCCCGAAGAGTCCGGCTCCGAAAGGAAGATGCTCGATCAAAGCGTTGAAGCGCGCCTGTTGCGCCTTGATCTCCTTCAGGGCGGATCGGAGGTGCTGCTCCGTGTGGATCCGAGCGGTGGTTTCGTGGACGTGACACAGCACGCCCTGCACGCTGCCGCTCGCGTCCCGGACCGGCGAGTAGGCGAACGTCCAGTGACTCTGCTCCCGAGTGCCGTGGCGGTCCGTCGTAATGCCGTGGTCTTCCAGATAGGTTGCCTCACCCTGGAGCGCGAGCTCCGTCACCGGTCCGACCTGGTCCCATGATTCCTTCCAGACCTCGGGGAAGGGGCGCCCCAAAGCCTCGGGTTTGATGCCGAGGATGGGTCGGTATGCATCATTGTAGAAGCTCGTGAGGTTTGGACCCCAGGCCAGGTAAGTTGGAAAGGCCGAGTTGAGCATGCTGCTCAAGGTGTACCGTAACGTGTTCGGCCATGTTTCAATCGGGCCGAGCGGTGTGGACCTCCAGTCATGCGCACGGATGCGGGCAGCGACCTGACCGCCCCCCGTGAGAAAATCTCCGGTTTCCACTCCGGCTCCTTCCGGGATCGCGCCGAAACGGCGGATCAGGGCCTGCTCATGGACTGCGACCATCCTCATCCGCCACATAATCTGATCTGCGTCTAAGGTATAGAATCAAATAGGTTATCAAGAGAGAAGCTGGACCGAGCAATTGGGCGACGCCGCATGCCGATTAAGTGCGGTGATCCTCTGCTCGTGTCAGGCAATTCTGTCCGTTTCTTCCGCAGTGGCGAACATGGCGCAAAGGATCGAGCGCCCGGAAAGGAATTACCTTCAATGCCCTCGCGCTGACACCGGGACCCTCCTTAGGAACACCCCTGATCAAACCGAGGTGCTTCGGCCGATGTTTCTCAGGCTTGGACTGGTTGGGTTGTTCGGGGCGGATTGCTCCACCTCTCGACACCCCGCCCGACCCTCACGCGCGCCCGCAGACCGCAGCAATTTGATCAAGGGGGTGGCCCATGGCCGATCGATACGGCAACGGCAGAACGTGTGACCCGATGGAGCGTGATCGCGCGTCCGCCGGCTCGCGCGCGCACGCCGGACCCGGCGTCAATGGAGTGGGATTGGCGCTGGCCGGCATAGCCGGAGCGGCGGCCCTCGCCATCCTGGGCGCCCAGCGGCTCGGCCAGCCGAGTCGAGGGGGCGCGGCAAAGACCGATGCCGCGCCGGCCTGGGGCGAGGAGCCCGAGGTCGAATACTCCATCACCATCGAGCGGCCCGCCGACGAACTCTTTCGGGTTTGGCGGGATCCGGCGACCCTCCCGCGCATCATGGCGTTTCTGGCCGAAATTCGCCCCACCGGAGACGGGCGGAGCGAGTGGCACACCGGCGGCTCGCTTGGCCAAAGCCATGCCTGGGTCATGCAGATCACCGAAGAGCGCCCTGGCGAGCTGATCCGCGCCAGCGCGGACGGAGGCGGCGCCCTCGTGACCGAGTGCGAGGTTCGCTTCCGCGCGGCCTCGGGCGGTCGCGGCACGATCGCCACGTTGCGCGTCCGCTTCGATCCGCCCGGGGGCATGCTCGGCGACGTGGCCGCCCGCGTCTTCAAGGGCGTCGTGCCGAGGGAACTCGCGTCGAAGGCACTCCGCTATTTCAAGAGCCTCGTCCTGACAGGCGAAATTCCCACCACCGATCGTCAGCCGGCCGCCCGGCGCGACTCCCGCTGAGGAGCTTGGATATGCGTGCGCTGTACTGGAATGGCGTCAACGACCTGCGCGTCGGAACCGTCAAGGATCCCGAGATCGTCAACCCCCGCGACGCCATCCTGAAGGTCAAGCTGTCGACCACCTGCGGCTCGGACCTGCACTTCATCGACGGCTACATCCCGACCATGAAAGCCGGCGACGTGATCGGGCACGAGTTCATGGGCGAAGTCGTCGAGGTCGGGCCGGAGGTGAAACAGGTGAAGAAGGGCGACCGCGTCGTCGTTCCCTCGTTCATCGCCTGCGGTCAATGCTGGTATTGCGATCAGAAACTCTTCTCTCTTTGCGATTGTACCCATCCGAAACCGGAACTCCAGGAGCCGCTGCTCGGATATCCGACCGCGGGCATCTACGGTTACACGCACGCCTTCGGGGGTTATGCGGGATCCCACGCCGAGTATATCCGCGTGCCGCACGCCGACGTGGACTGCTTCAAGGTGCCCGACGGCGTCGCGGACGAGACGGCCTTGTTCCTCTCCGATGCGGCGCCGACGGGCTACATGGGCGCCGATTTCTGCGATATCCGTCCGGGGGACACGGTCGCGGTCTGGGGCTGCGGCGGCGTCGGCCTGATGGCGCAGCAGAGCGCGCGGCTGATGGGCGCCGAGCGGGTGATCGCGATCGACCGCTACCCCGAGCGCCTCCGGATGGCGCGGGAGCATGCCGGCTCCGAGACGATCGACTACACGCAGGTTCACAGTGTCCTGGACGCGTTAAAGGACATGACGGGCGGGCGCGGGCCGGATTCCTGCATCGACGCCGTCGGCATGGAGGCGCACGGCACCGGATCCCAATACGCCTACGACCGCGTGAAGCAGGCGTTGCGCCTGGAGACGGACCGCGCTGAGGCGCTCCGCGATGCCATCATGGCCTGCCGCAAGGGCGGCACGCTCTCGGTCCTCGGCGTTTACGGGATGATCGACAAGTTCCCGATGGGCGTCATCATGAACAAGGGCATGACGGTGCGCACCGCCCAGCAGCACGGGCAGGCCTACATGAAGCGGCTGCTCGCGCATGCCCAGAAGGGCGAGCTCAACCCAGCCTATCTCGCCACGCACCGTTTCTCGCTGGAGGACGGACCGCGCGGCTACGACATGTTCAAGCACAAGACGGACGGCTGCGTGCGTGCGGTGTTCACGCCGTAGGATGTCGATCGTCGATCAGGCGTCGGCGGCGACAGGCTGGTTCGCCGTTCGAAGAGGACCGTCGACCGTCGGTCTTTTCGACGCCCTCCCCAACAAGGCGGGGCGGCAAGCCATCTGCCCGGCGGCGTCGCGCAGGCGCCGAAGGCGCAGGCGTCCGCCCTGTTCTCAGAGCCGCCATCGATCGGGGACATCGACCTGCCCGCCGCGAGGCTTCCCCGATAGCGGCGGCCGGTGCCTCATGGATCACATCAGAAGGAACCACGACATGGCCGATATCAAGGGAGTGAAGATCGCCATCTTGGTCACGGACGGTTTCGAGCAGGTCGAGCTGACCGAACCGCGCAAGGCCCTCGACGAGGCTGGCGCCGACACCGCGATCGTATCACCCAAGGACCGTCAGGTCCGCGGCTGGAAGTTCACGGAATGGGGTGACAGCCTGCCCGTCGACGTACCCCTCGATCAAGCGAGGCCCGATCAATTCGATGCCCTGCTTCTGCCGGGCGGCGTCATCAATCCCGACGCACTTCGGACGGATAAGAAGGCCGTCGCGTTCACCAAGGCCTTCTTCGAGGCCGGAAAGCCCGTGGCCTCGATCTGCCACGGGCCCTGGACCCTCATCGAAGCGGATGCCGTGCGCGGCCGACGCCTGACCTCGTGGCCGTCGCTCCGAACAGACCTCGGAAACGCGGGGGCCGATTGGGTGGATGAAGAATCGGTCGTGGACGGGAATTTGGTCACCAGCCGCAAGCCCGATGACATCCCGGCCTTCAATCGAGCTCTGATCACGCTGTTGGCGGAGTCACGCGGGGGCGTTCGGCCCGCGTGAAGCGCGCGAGCCATGCCGCACCCACGAACGTCGACCCTCGGAGTACCGTTCTGCTCGGGCGCTCCTGGACGCGTGAAACGGCCGCGAAAGTCCCTGACGGGTCGATCGCCCATAAGCCGTCATCGATCGTCGAGCGTGGCTTTCAGGCGCTCGGCCGCCGGTCCGGACGAGGCTGGGTTCTGCCCCGTGATCAGCAATCCGTCCGCGGCCACGTACGGCTCCCAGTCGCCGGCCTTTGAGAACACGCCGCCATTCCGCCTGAGTTCGTCCTCGACGAGGAAGGGGACGATGGCGGTCAGGCCCACGGCCTCCTCCTCGGTGTTCGTGAAGCCGGTCACGGCCTTGCCCGCGACGAGCGGCTTGCCGTCGGGCGCCTTGGCATGGCGCAGCACGCCGGGGGCGTGGCAGACGAGGGCGACGGGTTTGCCGGCCCGGAGCGTCGTCTCGATTAGCCGGATCGATGCGGGGTCCTCGGCCAGATCCCACAAGGGGCCGTGCCCGCCGGGATAGAACACCGCGTCGAAGCCCTCGTGGGTGACGCCATCGAGCCGGACCGTGTTCGACAACGCGGCGTCGGCTTCGCCATCGGCCTCGAAGCGTCGGGTCAGATCAGTCTGGGAATCCGGCTCGCTGCTCTTGGGATCGAGCGGCGGACGCCCTCCCTTCGGCGAGGCGAGGACCACCTCCGCACCCGCGTCCTTGAAGACGTAGTAAGGCGCGGCGAGCTCCTCCAGCCAGAAACCTGTCTTGCGGCCGGTGTCGCCGAGCGTGTCGTGCGAGGTTAGGACCATCAGGATCTTCATCATCATTCTCCGGTTCTGTTCTGAGTCTATCGTTCCTACGCTCGCGAGCGGATCAGTTAAGGGGAATGCCATCACGACGGTGGAATCCCCAGCGGTCGGCGCGCACCCGGCCGGGGTCGCGAGCCCTAGCCTTCGGGGGCATCGAGCTCGTCCCGCAGATAGGGTGCCGTACGACTCGCCCGCGCCCGTGCCACGATCTCGGGACGACCGGCCGCCACGACCGTGCCACCGAGGCTTCCGGCGCCGGGGCCCACATCGATGACGTGGTCGGCCCCCGCGACGACGCGCATGTCGTGTTCGACCATGACGACCGTGTTGCCGGCATCGACCAAGCCGTCGAGCTGAAGCATGAGGCGGTCCACGTCGGTCGGGTGCAACCCTGTCGTCGGTTCGTCGAGGACGTAGAGCGTGCCCCCGCGCTGCCCCCTCTGCAACTCGGTCGCGAGCTTGATGCGCTGAGCCTCCCCGCCGGAGAGTTCGGTCGCGGGCTGGCCTAGGCGCAGGTAGCCGAGGCCGAGGTCCCGCAGCACGGCGAGCGGCCGCAGCACGGGCGGCTCGTCCGCGAAGGCCGCGCAGGCGCGCTCGACGGTCAGCCCGAGCACGTCCGCGATGGTCAGCCCGTTCCAGGTGACCGCCAGCGTCTCCGGCGCATAGCGGGACCCATGGCAGGTCGGGCAGGGGGCGTAGACGCTCGGCATGAACAGGAGCTCGACGCTGACGAAGCCCTCGCCCTCGCAGGCCGGGCAACGGCCCTTCGCGACGTTGAAGGAGAAGCGGCCGGCGTCGTAGCGGCGTTTGCGAGCCTCGGGCGTGGCGGCGAACAGCTTGCGGACGGCGTCGAACAGGCCCGTATAGGTCGCGAGGTTCGAGCGGGGCGTGCGCCCGATCGGCTTCTGATCGACCTTGACCAGACGCCGGACCCCCTCCATGCCGCCGACGATGCGCCCCTCCGTCGGATCCGGCGCCTCGTCGAGGGGATCTTCCGGCTCGTCGTCGGTGTCGACGGGTCTGCCGAGGCGGTCGCCCACGAGGTCCAGCAGGGCTTGGGCGACGAGGCTCGACTTGCCGGAGCCCGAGATCCCCGTGACGGCGGTAAGGCAGCCCAGCGGGAACGAAGCCGAGACCCCGCGCAGGTTGTTGCGGACGATACCCTTCAGGCACAGCCATCCGGAGGGCTCGCGCCGCGGGCGCCGTGGCGGCTCGGCAAGGCCGAACAGGTGCAGGCGCGTGCGCGACGCCTCCACCGCGCGCAGGCCCTCCGGCGGGCCGCTGTAGAGCACGGTGCCTCCGTGCTCGCCCGCCGCAGGGCCGACATCGATCAGCCAGTCGGCGCGGCGCATAGTGCCGATGTCGTGCTCGACGACGAAGAGGGAATTCCCGGAGGTGAGCAGCCCGGCCAGCGCCTCGTGCATGGCTTCGCCGTCGGCGGGGTGCAGCCCCGCCGTGGGCTCGTCGAGCACGTAGGCCACGCCGAAGAGCTGCGAGCGCAGCTGGGTGGCCAGCCGCAGGCGCTGCAATTCGCCTGACGACAGGGTCGTGGTCACCCGGTCCAGCGACAGGTAGCCGAGGCCCAGCCCCATGAGCGTCCCGATCCGGTCGACGAGATCGGCTGCGAGGCGCTGGGCGGCGAGCCGCTTCTCAATGGAGAGGTTCGGCGTCGCCCGCACGTCCGGCGCACCCGCATGGGCCGACGTCCCGGAGGCGGCACGCCAGGCCCGATCCCGCCGGCCCGCTTCGCGATCGAGCGTCCCGGATTTGGCGTCGTCGGCAGTTTCGGCATCTGGCAGCCGGTCCTCGGCGGCCGGCCGCAGCGTCTCGGCGAGGTCGGAAAGCGGCAGGCGCGACAGGTCACCGATATCGAGGCCCGCGAAGGTGACCGAGAGTGCCGCGGGCTTCAGGCGCTTGCCTTGGCAAACGGGGCAGTCCTCGCTCACGAGGTAGCGTGAGGCGCGGCGGCGCATCAGGGCGCTCTGCGAGTTGGTGAAGGTGCCGAGCACGTGGCGGCGGGCGCTCGTGAACGTGCCCATGTAGCTCGGCTCCATGCGGCGCCGGCGGGCGGCCTGCGTCTGCTCCGGGGAGAGCCCGGCATAGACTGGCTCCTGGGGCTGGTCGTCCGTGAACAGGATCCAGTCCCGGAGCGCCAGCGGCAGGTCCTTCCAGGGCGTGTCGACGTCGACCCCCCGGCTCACCAGGATGTCCCGCAGGTTCTGGCCGCCCCAGGCCTGCGGCCAGGCCGCGACGGCCCGCTCGCGGATCGTCAGCGACGGGTCGGGCACCATGGAGGCTTCCGTGGCCCGGTAGATCCGCCCGAGCCCGCCGCAGGACGAGCAGGCGCCCTGGGGCGTGTTGGGCGAGAAGTCCTCCGCGTAGAGCATCGGCTGGCCCGGTGGGTAGGTGCCGGCGCGCGAGTACATCATCCGCACGAGGCTCGACAGGGTGGTGACGCTGCCGACCGAGGAGCGGGCGCTGGGTGTGCCGCGCTGCTGCTGGAGGGCGACGGCGGGGGGAAGCCCCTCGATGGCGTCGACGTTGGGCACGCCGACCTGGTGGATCATCCGCCGCGCATAGGGGGCAACGGACTCGAAGTAGCGCCGCTGGGCCTCGGCATAGAGCGTGCCGAAGGCGAGCGATGACTTGCCGGAGCCGGAGACACCCGTGAACACTACCAGGGCGTCGCGCGGCAGTTCCACGTCGACGTCGCGCAGGTTGTGCTCCCTGGCACCCTTCACCATGACGTAGCCCGGCCGTCCCGCGCCGGATCGAGCCATCCCGACGGGTTTTCTCGGCTTCGGCTGGTCCATGGTCCATCCTCTCGACGCATCCGTTCTCGCAGGGCACCGGACGTTGTCGTGCCGACTCGATGTCGATAACGCGGGAATTACGCGTCGAAGGTCCCTTGAAATCGACGCAGGCGGTTCGAGCGAACTCTGCAGCGTTTGTCCCTTGGAAAGCAGGCACGTCCAGCCGGGTGCTGATCTTGTCGAGAAACGCAGGGTGCGAACCCGGGACGCCGGCGGCAGCTTTTCTCCTGTGTGAGGCCGGCTTCCGATGCGATCACGTCCTGTGCTTCCCGGCAAGCCAGATTACGGGGAACAGGAACAGCCAATCATGCAGAGAAAAGTCCTCGTCGCCGGCGCCCAGGGTGTCATCGGTCGCGCGGCGGCCATCCGTCTCGCCGCCCAGCCCGAAACGACGGTGTTGGGCCTCTCTCGTCGGACCGAGCCGGCCATCCCGAACGTCGAAGCGGTTTCCGTCGATCTGCTCGATCCGGCCCGGGTCCGGGAGAGCCTCGGCGAGGTCCGCGACGTCACCCACATCGTGTTCGGGGCCTACATTGAGAAGCAGACCGCGGCCGAGAAGAGCACCGTCAACGTCGCGATCCTGCGCAACCTGCTCGACGTCGTCGAGGAGACCTCGCCGGGCCTGCGGCACGTCACGTTCTACCAGGGCGGCAAAGCCTACGGCGCCGATCTCGGCCCGTTCAAGACGCCGGCCCGCGAGGACGACCCGCGCCTGATGCCGCCGAACTTCTACTACGACCAGGAGGACCTCTTGCGCGAGCGCCAGAAGGGCAAGGACTGGTCGTTCACGGCCCTTCGGCCCGAGGCGGTCTGCGGCTTCGCCATCGGCAACCCGATGAACCTGCTCACGGTCATCGCCGTTTATGCGGCCATCTCGAAGGAGCTCGGCATCCCGCTTCGCTTCCCCGGGACCGAGGCCGCCTACCGGGCCCTCTACCAGGTCAGCTCGGCCGACATCCTGGCGGAGGCCGCGGACTGGGCCGGCACGACGCCGGCCGCGCGCAACGAGATCTTCAACATCACCAACGGCGACTACTTCCGCTGGCAGCACATGTGGCCGCGGATCGCGCGCATGTTCGGCATGGACTGGGCCGATCCGATCCCGATGCCCCTGGCGACCTACATGACCGACAAGGGCCCGCTCTGGGACAGGATGACGAAGCGCTACGGCCTGCAGCCCATTCCCTACGACAAGGTGGCCTCATGGCCCTTCGGCGATTTCATCTTCGCCAGCGGCTTCGACAACATCAGCAGCACGATCAAGGCCCGCCAAGCCGGCTTCCAAGCCTGCATCGACACCGAGGACATGTTCCGGAACCAGTTCCGGCACCTGAGCGACCTGAAGGTGATCCCGCTCGTTCCCTGAGATCCGGCATCGCCCACAGCATCACCTGTCAGGAAGGAAGCCGAACATGGCTCGCTTCGAGAAGCGCGTCGTCGTCACCGGTGCCGTGACGAACCTGACCCGGTCGCTGGCGCTTGAGCCCGGCGACACGGGTGTCCGAGTGAACGCGGTCAACCCAAGCCTGACCTTGACGGACCTGACCCGGTCCATGAAGCACGATACCGGGCTGATGGCGATGTTCGCGGACCGCATCCCGATGGGCCGTGGGGCCGAGCCCGAGGGAAACCGCCGACGTCATCGCCTTCCTGGCAAGCCACGATGCCCCTTTCCTGACCGGCGTGAACCTGCCGGTCGGCGGCGGGTTGTCCGCCTCGAACGGCCAACCGCGCCAGGCCTGATCCCATCGCGCACCCCGGACGTGCGCCGGTCCGCCGGGCCGGATGCAGCCTTCGGTGGGCGTAGCCCCGGGTCGGATAGCTGATTGTCGTGGAATCGCCCCCCATCGAAAACGGAAAACGACCATGGACTTCAGACGCCTCGGACACTCGGGCCTTCGTGTCCCCGCCCTGAGCTTCGGCACCGCGACCTTCGGCGGGGGGAACGACTTCTTCAAGGCATGGGGCTCGACCGACGCGGGAGGGGCCTCTCGCCTCGTCGATGTCTGCCTCGACCACGGCGTGACGATGTTCGACAGCGCCGACGTCTATTCGGATGGGTTGGCCGAGGAGATCCTGGGCGCGGCCATCAAGGGTAAGCGCGACCGCCTGCTGATCTCGACCAAGACCACCTTCCCGATGGGCGACGACCCCAACGGCTTCGGCTCGTCCCGCCAGCATCTCGTCGACGCGGTGGACAAGGCGCTCAAACGGCTGGGCGCCGAGCACATCGACCTGCTTCAGCTCCACGGGCAGGACTACAACACCCCGGTGGAGGAGACGCTCTCGACGCTCGACGAGATCGTGCGCTCCGGCAAGGTCCGCTACATCGGCGCCTCGAACTTCTCCGGTTGGCACCTGATGAAGTCGCTCGCGGTTTCGGACCGATACGGCTATCCGAGGCACGTGGCGCACCAGGCCTACTACTCGCTGCTCAACCGCGACTACGAGTGGGAGCTGATGCCGCTCGGGCGCGACCAGGGCGTCGGCGCCGTGATCTGGAGCCCCCTGGGCTGGGGGAAGCTGACCGGCAAGATCCGTCGCGATCAGCCCCCGAAGCCAGGCACACGGGCGCATGACATCGCCGAGACCGGACCGCACTACGAGCAGGAGCGCCTCTTCCGGATCGTCGATGCGCTGCTCTGCGTCGCCGAGGAGACTGGCCAGACCGTGCCTCAGATTGCGCTGAACTGGCTGCTCCAGCGCCCGACGGTGTCCAGCATCGTGGTGGGGGCGCGCAACGAGGAGCAGCTCATCGAGAACATCGGTGCGGTGGGTTGGAGCCTCTCGGCGGAACAGGTGGCAAGGCTCGACGCGGCCAGCGACGTGCCCCCTGCCTATCCGGTCTGGCACCAGCGCGGCTTCCCGATGTTGAATGAGCGCGGCTGACCGACGCGAACCTGGCAGGCCGGACGCACCCGGCCCTCAGGCGTTTCATTCGCGACTTGACCGGAGGATTGAAGATGGATCTTGGACTGGCTGGTAAACGGGCCCTGGTGGTTGGGGCAAGCCGCGGGCTCGGCGCCGCGATTGCCCGGACGTTGCTGCAGGAAGGGGCGACCGTCGTGGCGGCCGCCCGCAACGCCGGAGCGCTCGCCAGCTGGATCGATGCCTTGCCAGCGGACCAGCGGGCGCGGGTGGAGGCGGTCACCTTCGACCTCTCGGACATCGCCACGGTGGACACTCTGGTTGCATCGCTGCGCGGGCGCGGCGGCGTGGACATCCTGATCGGCAACTCCGGCGGCCCGCCACCCGGAGAGGCACGGAACACGGGCCGCGGCGACTGGCTCGTGCACTTCGAGGCGATGGCGGCCAACCTGTTCCACCTCGTACAGGGCCTGCTACCGCAGATGACCGAGCGCGGCTGGGGCCGCATCATCACCATCGCCTCCTCGGGCGTCGAGCAGCCCATCCCACGGCTGGTGGTCTCCAACGCCGTGCGTGCTGCCGTCGTCGGCTGGTCCGCTCCGTCGCCGCCGAGATCGCGAGCCAGGGCGTGACGGTGAACGTGGTGCTGCCCGGCCGCATCCACACGGAGCGCGTCGACCAGCTCGATGACGCCGCGGCTGCACGGACGGGAACGACGCGCGACGATGTTGCGAAATCGGCCATCGGGGCGATTCCGGCGGGCCGCTATGGCAGGCGGGAGGAGTTCGCGGACGTCGTGACCTTCCTGGCCAGCGCGCGCGCCTCCTACGTGACCGGAGCCAAGATCCGAATCGACGGCGGCCTCATCCGCGGCCTCTGAGGAACGGGCAAGCGAAGGACGCGATCGGAGCGCAAGCGACGATCATCGGCCACATCGCGAGCTTCATCAACGGACGGCTTCACGTCAGCCGCTAAAACGGTCGATGCGACCGGCGTAGAATGCGCGCGTCTTCGCAACACAGCAAGCAACGCCGCCGTGAAACTCTTCTCGGAGCCCCGAGCCCTCAAGCTGGAGCCGTTTGGCGTACGGGTCCGCCTGGTCATCTCCGTCAGGCGCCGGAGACGGCCTTCGGCCAGACCCGCAGTCCTGTATGATCGACGGCTCCCCTAAGCTGTCCCTGCTGCCTTGCCGGGCCTGAGCTGGCCGTCGTTCAACTGAACGACCGCTTCCGGTAACCTGGAAGAACTCTCGCAATGACGTAGTTGGGTCGGAGGCGGAACGTCTGCTGCAGGCGCTTTTCGGTCTTCTGGTCATATTCAGCCCGCCGACGAGTTGACGCCATATTGCCGGGTTCTTGGTGAGGCTGAGCTACAGCTCGTTGGTGGCACCGAAAGCGTCATGTGGGTAGAAAGATTGGGTCGAGCGTTCCATAGTTTCAAAGACTTGGCTGTGACCATTTTCGCGAAAATTATGAGATGTCGTCACTTGGGTTTTCGGACGCTCGGCCGCATAGATGGTGGGTAGGAGAACGGCATCGGCTCTGTTCGTAGGTGCAACGGAGGAGCCGTGATTCAGGCGCTGATCCGGTCAGGAAGGTGAGCTCGAATGCGGTCCCGGCTCGTGGCAGTGATGTGCCGGGGCCGAGACCGCGCTGTTAAGATGAAGGTCGAAGTGGCGGCTTAGGCGGCGCGTTTAGATCGCCGGGTGGTTCGGTCGGCGGAAGCGGCGGCGGTGAATAGGTTGCTGGCCGCGGCCGTGACGTCGTCGAGGTGAAGTTCGCCGTCCACAAGCCACCAGTCGAGGTAGCGGCGATGCAGGGCGCGGGCGTGGTCAGGGAGCCCGGCCGCGGCTAGGGCCGTGATTGCCCGTTCCAGCGTTAGTGGGATGAAGGGGATGCGGCCGGTCGAGGCTGAGTGCAGGTGGCGGGCGTAGGTCGTGGCCGCGGCGTGGGCGAGGTAATTGTGGCTCGGCGCAATGAAGGCGAGGATCACGTGGTCCGCCAGGCCCTGATCGAGGATCGAGGCGGCGAGGCAGTGCTGCCGGAAGAGTTGCTGGCAGGGGTTGGAGACCAGGCCGGGATCGGTTGCGTCGATGAATAGGTCGGTGGTCGGGGCAAGGGCCGCGTATCGTTCGTTGACGCGCGAGGCCGGTTCGTAGGCGTTCTCGCTGTATTTCACCTCGATGCCAATGAAGACGCGCTCTCCTGTGGCTGAGCGGCCGCGGATGGCAAGGTCGAAGGCAGTGCCGTCGGCGGTGAATCGGGTGTCGCCACGACCGGGGCTGTGCTCGAACAGGAGCTCCGTTACCTCGGCCATTGTCCCCGGTAATAGGTCGGTGACGAAGCGGGTGGCGAGGTCGAGGTCGCGGGCGAGCAAGCCGAACAAGTTGAAGGTGAGGGGCTGGGACGAGAGCAGGTTCGTCTTGAGCCGGTCGACGTCATAGACCGCGCCCGGCTCGCGGTAGTGAAGGGCCTGCGCCACGACCGGAATGATGCGGGGATGAAGGAAGTTCGCGCCGTCCCCACCGGCAGGCATACTGATGCGTGAGCCGAGGCGTCGGCCAGTGATGCTGTCGGGATATTGGCCTATCGATAGGTCGCGGTCCTCGCGCCAGAGTGCCTGAAGGAAACGGGCTGCAGCCTTGAAGCGGTGATCTGCGGGGACGAAGACGTGATGCTTGCGGCGCTGGCGCTCGGGGATGAGCGGCACCCAATACATGGTTCCAAGATTGCTCGGGTCGAAGGGTGCGAACGCGGCTGATGAATTATCGGCTGTCCTGGCGGTGGGCAGCGGGACAAGGGCGTTGTTTGTCATGATGAAGTCCTGACATACGGCCGCGGCGTGCGGTCAGGTCAGGATTCCCGCCTCTGCGCAGAAGCTGAACAGGGAACAGCAAGTGGTTGGCGCGCGGCAGAACCTCAGGCGGAGGCTGATGTCGTCATGCTATCTGAGCGCGCCACCGTCTTTCGCTTCGGCATGCGGTTGTAGGGGCTCAGTATGGGCAGGATTGGCTCGGGCAGTGCCAACGGCGTGGTGGCTAGCGTCGCAGTCTTCCGCATCGCTCCGGGGCAGCTACAGCCGGCATAGTCGTCACGGTAGGTGAATTCATGCCGGTAGTGTCCGCCTGCCGGCAGTGGCGCCCGCTCACCAGCTAGGTGCCAGTAGTGGCGTGTGTGTCCGCTGCTCTGACTGATGTTTCCGCGTAAGATAGCGGGCTCGACAGCTGCGATGCAGTTTATCTTATGCGTCAGAGCGCCGCCATTAGAACACTGCTGTAAAGCGCCGTTTTCAGCGAGAAGCTCGAGATGCAGTCGACCTAGTACATTTAAAGTAGTCAGGCAGAGTCATGTCCGCATCCTGCCTCCGTCCGGATGGCGGCTACCCGTTTATGAGGATGCCTGCGACGTCTGCCTCGTGTGAGATGGGGCAGATGGGTGCAGGAAGTAGCCAAAATTGATCCTTTATTTCAACGGTTTAAGTGGTGGTCGAGGATGAGTTTGTGGCTATACGCGGTTTTCTGGAGGGAATGTCCGTATCGTGTGAGGGACAGGAGGTTGGTCCTGAGGCGGTCGACATCGTATGCCGCGCCCGGCTCGCGGTAGGCCAGCGCACGGGCGACCACCGGGACGATGTCTAGATGAAGGAAGTTGCTGCCGGGCGCGCCGGCCGCGGTGGCGATGCGCGAGCGGAGCCGGCGGGGGCGGTTTGGTTCGCGGCGGTCGACGTGGGTGCCGATCGCGAGGCCGCGGTCCTCGCGCTAGAGCGCTTGCATGAAGCGGGCGGCGGCCTTGAAGCGGTGGTCGGCGGGGACGAAGACACGGTGTCGGCGCCGGACGGCCTCGGGGATGAGGGGCACGCGCTCGATCGGTCCGAGGCCGCTGAGGTCGAGAACAGCGCGGGCGGCGTCCACGACGGGCGTGGGGTCGTCGGCGCCAACGGGCGGTAGGGGGGCGGTGATGTCCATCGGGGTTGTCCTGAGTCACGGCCGCGGTGGTGCGGCTCGACTGGGTTCCCGGAGAGGTCAGCGAGATGAACGACGAAGAAAACGGTGCGGCTGGCCTCCTGCTAGGCGGCCGGTGCGCACCGATGTGGTTGGGCTGGTGCTTCGCCGTGGTCTCCGGTCAAGGTGCCGGTCCGCCGGGGGGCGGTCGCCACCGTCGTCGTCCACGTCGGCGGCGGTACGGCAGGCATTCCGGTGGGTGTCGGCGTAGGGGTGGTAGGCGCAGGTAGTGCACCACCGCTGCCCTTGGCCGGCCGGCTGCGTGCGCTTCTTCCCTGGTCTGGCTGATGTTTTCGCGAAGATAGCGGGTTCGGCAGCTGGGGTGCACTCGTTGCCGTGCGTCAAAGCGCCGTCACGCCTTCCGAGATGCGCCAACTCCGGACATTGGCTGCTTGCCCCATAGCGGAAGTTCGTCAGCCCGAGGCGGTCATGGCCGCTTCCCTTCAGATCCGGACCGTGCAGGGCCCGACCTCAACGGCCGTAGCTGGCCGAAATCGGAACGAGCGCTTTCGAGAAGTGAAACCGCGGGATGCTGTCGCTCGCTGGGCATCGTTCCGATGGTCTATTCAACGCGCGCATCAGTTCAGATCCGGCTAAATGCATGTATGCGCCGCGGTGAGCATCGTCAGGCAGGGGTGAACGTCCTGTCGTCTAACCCGGTGTCGCCGAGCTGTTTGTGTGTAGCCTACACCGCGTTGTTGTAAGCGCTAACCGCATTTAGGAAACGGGCGCAATTGGCGGCAGGCCATGTCACGTGCCCATTGCCCAGCAGCTTGAATTGCTCGTTAGCGGATACGAACTTGTCGCGATCCGCCGCGAGCAGCCACTTGAGCACGTCCTTGAAGTTCAGCTGTTCGGAGCCGCCATAACGGTCGGGCGGCACATTGTAGAGCATGCCCTCTATGAAGTAGGAAGGGGCTAGGCCATCTTCAATGATCTTCTTCTCGATCATCGTGTTCCTCAGATTTTTGAAAATGCGGACGGTGTGCTTGAACAATTGACTTGTCTTCTGGTGCTTTGCGGTGCAGTTCTGGCTGTGTACCTCGGGAAAATTCTCTATGCGCGTGCCATCCGGCAGGAAGAAGCAAATCCCGTCAACGTAGACGGGAGTGCCATTGGCGGGGAACGTGTAGTAGCGCCGTAGCTTCGCACACACGAGCACATCCGCGTCGCGGCGCGTGCCGCTGCCCTTGATGAACACGGCTTTCTTCCCGAGCTTAACATCGCTGCCATACGCCTTCGTCAGCCAGGCGATGACTGAGGCCTTGAACTCGCCGAGGGTGTACGCGCCAGCGCTGCGTTGCGCGTTATACCGCTTCTTCTCTTCCTCGTTCAGGAAGAACAGGTCGGTGTAGAAGATGGAGTCCACGCGGATTATCACGTCCACGTCGCTATCGCCGTAAACATTCGTGATGTTCTTGTACGAGCCCTGCAGAAAGATTTCGAAGTCTCTGAGATAGTACGGTGATGTCGGGTCGTTCAGTACGCCCCGCACGGCCTCGTACGTTGCCGTGAACTGTGCAGTCGGGCCCTGTTTGCCCCAGGTCTCCAACTGAGCTTCCGAAATCGGCACCGAACCCCCCTAGATCAAAAACTGCCTAAGTTGCGCTTCCTGCTCGCGGGCGGAATCGCGCCCACGGCTCCAAAGCTTCCCGAGCTTTTCCATGTCGGCTTCTAGCATGTCCGTCGCCATTTCTGGCTGTGTGTAACTCGTGTTGATGCGGAGCGTAGGGACGGCACCAAAGAGCACTCCCCGCAACTGTTCCATAGACTGCGTGTTGATCTCCAACAGCTTCTGGGCGAATTTCACGGTCGGCCACTTGTTCAGCCACTTCCGCGCGCTCGTGACGGAGAGGTTCGGAGCTGGGTATTCTCCAACTCCAACGCTGACCACCCGCACCATGGTGGGGGAGTGGCCGAGCGATTTGGTTGCATCCGCGATTGCATAGAGCGTGGGGTTATTCGCGACGAACCCTCCGTCCCGCACTTCAATGCGATCGCCGCGGCCGGTCGTAACCATCTTCTTCAGAAAGAAGGGGTAGGCCGAGCACGATCCAACAACGGCGTCGGCTATCGTGCACCCGAAGCCCGGTTCGAACGTCCCCGCGCCGGCGAACGCCTGGCCGCGGCTCGTTTTGAAGATTATGGGCCGTTCGTCCTCCCAGCGCGTTCCGACGATGCCCATCTCCGTTTTGAAGGCGTCGAACCGCTTACCCTCGAAGACCTCCTTCGCTAGTTTTTCGAGCGCCGCGGTCTTTCTGCTCGGCAGCAGCTTGCCCATGATCTGCACGACCCGGAGGCGGTAGAGCGACTCGATTTCATCTACTGGCTTTCCCAGCCCGAGAAGCGCCGCGATGATAGCGCCGGTGCTCGTCCCGTAGATTAGATCGAACTTATCGCACAGGGGCACGCCGACGAGCGCCTCCAACTCCTTGAGGACGCCAAGCGTGTAGAATCCCTTCGCGCCTCCGCCGTCCAGGCTGAGGATGCGGAACGGGGCAGGTGCCGCATCAGTCACGATTAGCGCCTCTCGACATCATACGCTTTCGATAGCCGAATGGGCGCTCGGCGGGAACTGCGCGTTAGCACGCTATACGGGGGGCACCCATGTCGCACAAAATCAAGCTGTTCATGTGGGGCTATCAGACCCATTTTCGTGCCAGCCTGGAGTATCGCGCCAAGCACGTGTTCGAGCTCCTCGGTGCAGAGACTGAGCCGAAGGTGTTGTTGGTTGGATTGCGCCGGCCGGGACTGCAGCCAGGACATCTCGTCTGCATGGAGCCGGAGGACGGCGAGTGGCCGCTCGTTACCTTCGACGCTCTCGACGAGAAGGTAGCGCAAGCCATCTCGCTGCATCCCGAGCAGCGGATGTTCTACGGCGACGAGAGGACGATGCGCGAGAAGCCGGAACGCATCCGTCGGCTGGCGGTCGCCGACGAGGTCAAGCGTTCCCTTGACACAGAAGGACAGAAGCTCGGCCGGCGGACGTTCTGCAGCCCCGCCTACCCCGTCGGCGACTATGACGTCGTTTGTGCGCTGCAGCTACCGGAGCGTCTGTTCCGGCAGTATCCGCCTTTCGAGGCGACGTGGCAGGGCGAGCCCTATGAGGCGAGCCTGATCCATTCCTGCATCAAAGTGCTCCTGAATGAGGCCCGCGGCGGCCTGGCTCTCCCGGAACCCGGACGCTCGGGCGACGAGATGCGGTCCGCTGAGGAGATCATCCGCCGGGCGGCATCAAACTTCATGCGCACGCCGTTCATCGTGGGCAAGTTCTGCACCTGCGACCTGTTCGAGGCCGTCAATCGGCTATCGCAACTACGCTACGAGGGCCGGACCGGAACCGGCCTGCTCGTGCTTGCCTCGGCCACGGACGCGAACATCACGTACGTGTTGCGCCTCGCGCGCCCCGCAGCGCTCAGCGAGACGCGCTGGGCACGCAAGCTCCTGCAGATGGCGACGTTAGAGGCGGCGTTGATCGCCGAGTACGACGTCGTCGTCGGGCTCGGGCGCGTGTCTGACGTTAGCGCCCCACCGTTCTCGGTCGAGTTCCTCGACCACCATCAGTGGGATCTCAGACGGGGCGACCAGGTGTTATTGCGATGCCGGTTTGGCGAGGCGCGCCTACCGCAGGAGCCGATCGGTAAGGAGAGGTTCATCGAGAACATGCGCCGCGTATTCGAGGGGATTGACGAGCCGGCGATCGCTCGGTTCAGGATCGTGCTCGACCTTCTTGCCCAACTGCATCACGGTAGTTCGCTCGTAATCGCGACCGATGCGGCGAGCGAAGCGCAACGGCTTGCGCGACAAGGGACGGTCATCGCACCGACGCCATTGAGCAAGGAGCTGCTCGAGCGCGCAACCTCGATCGATGGAACCATTCTTGCGGACAAGGAGGGCGTCTGTCACGCGATCGGGGTCATCCTCGACGGGCAGGCCTCTGACGAAAGCACGCCCTCACGTGGGGCCCGCTTCAACTCTGCCGTCCGATATGTCTCGGCCGCGCCGGCTCCGCGCATGGCTTTTGTCATTTCAGAAGACCGAACGCTCGACGTCGTTCCACTGCTTAGACCACGTGTCGAGCGCAGCAAGATAAACGGGGCGGTCATCGCAATTTCCAGTGCGACCTTAGATAACTATCACAAGCCCCGGTCCTTCCTCGACGATCATCGCTTCTACTTGAACGCGGAACAATGTCGTGTGGTCAATGAGGCGCTCGACCGAATCGAAAGCGAGTCGAGAGAGATCGGCCAGGTCGTCATCTTGACCTCGCGGTTCGAGCCGCATCCGGCGTTCAACGAAAGCTACTTGAAGGAAGATGCGACTGTCGGCTGAAGGTTCAAAGCGAGGCTCGCCTTGCTTTCGGCCAACATGGGTCGTCCAAGGCCGAAGTTGAGTGCCCACAAGCAGACGCTCCGAGCGACTGCTCAGGGTCATGAGTTCGCGTCAGCGTCGCCCAGCTCTGCGATGTCGTGACTCGATTCTCTCGCGGGGGCGAGCTACAGGTCGTTGGCCGCCGTCGAGGCCGCATGTCGGCAGAACCGGCCTGTCGAGAAGTGCCAAGTTTCAGACATTTGGCGGGGTCGGGATCGGCGGGAAACCGGCGATGGTCCGGGTCGGGTGGTCGGTGCTGAAGTCAGCCGAGCGTGAAGCTCAGGGGCGCCAAGCCGTATGGGCATGGTGACGGAGGCGCCGAGTCCAGGGCGCACTTGCTCATCTGCTGTAGGTACGCCAGCGCCTGCCAGCGGGGTGTCTAAGGCGGCTGGGGGGCGGTCCTGCCGGTTCAGTTCATCTGCCGCCAGCTTGGGTGATTTTCGCTTTAATGTAATGGTCGCGACAGCTGCAGAGCAGCCGTGTACGCGTTCGCCCTACTCAGCGAGCTGGGGGCGTCGTTTCGGACGGCCGCGCTCGCCGCCTTCCTCGGCCTCCGCCCGTTGCAGACGCCAGACCAGCACGCGGTTCGGGTGAAGCCGGGAACGTCGCTCTGCCATGAACCGGCTGAACGCAGACGTCATTGACAAAACCGCGTCGCCGATCGCCATCTGCCTCCTTCAAAACGGGGCAGGTGAGCGTGTGGGCGGGCCGGAATAGCGGAGTCCGACCAATGGTTTGTCTGGGTGACGAGAGGCGGTTTGTGACTATAGGCGGATTTTTCGAGCGGGTGGCCAGGTTTGGATTGCCGGCCAGTAGGCCAAGAAGGTTGAAGGCCGCCGGTCGAACATTGCTCCTGAGAGCGCCGTGAGTAGAAATTGATTCTTCGCTCGCCAGCAAACTCTCCTTCTCTAGAGCTAAAACTGCGCGCTTCGGCTCGTCGACAGTGAAGGGTCATCACTGTCGACGAGGAGCGCCCGATGTCGGCCGAACTGCCGCCCATGCTGCGTCCCCGCCGTCTCAGGCTAACGTGCGGTAGTGCGCGTCCGAGCGCACCGTGTGGTGCTCCTCAGTCAGGCCGAACAGCCGGACGAGCTCGGCTATCGTCGTCGGTCGCTGCAGGCGGCGGTCGGCGTAGAGGGTGAAGAGGGCCGGCCCGCGCATGTAGACCACCCGTCCACGCGGGAACGCCTCGTACTCATGACTCGCGATGGCCGGGGGCAGCCCGCGGCGCCGCAAGGCCGTGGCCCCGAGTCGGCGCCACGCTTCCCAGACCTCGTGGTGTCCGCGTGGATGGGTGAGGCAGTCGCCGTAGGCTTCCGCCTCCGCCAGGGTCGTATGGTCCGTGACCAGCACCATACGCCCGCTGTCCGGCACGCCCCAAAAGATGCCGACCGATGGTACGGTCGCCGCCTCGTGGTCGCAGCGATCCGGTCCGCCTCCTTCTGCAGATCTCATAGCGTTGTCTCTCCGGTGGAGGGTAATCACTGGGCCGGCGGGCGGATCTCGTCCGCACCGCAGGTGTCGCGGCAGACCGTCTTCCGGACCTCGAGCGTGTCGGGCTTGACGACGAAGTCGACCGTCGCGCCGTTCGCGCGCTCCCAACGGGCGACGCAGTAGCCGGCGTAGCAGGCGCGAATTTCGGGATACTGCTTGCAGAATGCGTGGGTGCAGGTGTCGGCGGCGGTACGCGAGAGGGGCTTGGCCTTCTCGCCCAGCAACTCGGCACGGCGCTCGGTGTAGTCCGCGGGGAAGGCTTGGCCGGCATAGAACTCGCCCTCGCGCAGCGGCGGTAGCTCGTAATGCATATCGGGTGCGGGCGCGTTGATTGTTGTCGCGCTCGGCTTCGGCAGGTCGCGCTCGCTGCAACGGATGAAGTCCAGCGTCTCCGGCTTGCGGTCGACGAAGCTGTTCGTGAGCGCGAGCTTGCCCGGGCCGATTTTGAGCAGGCTGATGTCCGTGCGGAAGTTGAACGGCGTCTCCTGGCCGATGCCACAGATGAGCCCGAGGTTCGTGCCCGTCGGGTAAGTCTTCGACTTCTCCACCGTGCAGCTGACGTCGAGCGCGCGACCGTCCACGACGGCGTTCTCCTCCGGGTCGAACACGATGCGCTGGTTCAGGCGCGTGTCCGGGTCGCGGCACTGCGCGAGGCTTGGCGCCCAGGTGCCGGCGTATGGCGCAAGCGGCGAAGTGGGTTTAACGGCGGCGACTGTGGGCAAACCGCTGAGTGCTGTCATGAAGGCGCCGGCGGTGATGCAGGTGGAGAGGGCATGCATGGTCACGTATCCTGGATCGGTCCGCGGGGATCAGCAGGCGGATCGGGTTGAGGTTTGGAGGGCGGAAGGACAGACCGGACGGTAACCGCGAGATCATGGCCACCGAGATGAGAGTGCACGGGCTCAGCACGCCGAGCGGCAGTGCGTTCGATGTGGGGTAGACCTACGGGCGGAGGCGTGGCGTGCAGCGGTTCGGGGTGGGGTGATGGGACTGGCTGAACATGACGAAGGGATCTCGCGGACGCTCCGACGGAGCCGAGGAGAGGGATTCCCCTAGACACCCTCCGAAATTTACCCGCGGACATAGATTCTGCCGCGGCGGGCCGTCGCACCCTGTCGGGGCCGGTGCCGTCAGACCGCGTCTAGCCTCGGCTAGGAGACCGCGGCAACCGGGCGTTGGAACGCTGCCGTCGTCTATCCACCAGGCCAGCCATTGGTGGCATGGAACCTGCTCCGAGTGCGTGTAGCGCAGGGTTTGAGCCAGGAGAGGCTGGCTGCGGACGCGGGCGTGGACCGGGCGTATCTCTGTGAGCTGGAGCGGCAGGCGGAGAACCCGACGGTCGACCTGCTCGACAAAGTCGTCAAAGCGCTGGCCGTGCCGCTTTGCGAGTTGTTCGTAGCGCCGGCCGAGGACGCAACACCGCCCAAGCCACTTCGCGGAGGCCGTCGTCGGTGATGTGTGTCCTCGACCCCGTCTTGAGAAGAATCTCCCGGCCGCACGCTTACCGCTGCACGCTGGTGTGGAGTGGGGAAAGATCCACACCGATCACGATCGTCTCGATGGCGGTCCGTAGTTGCGGCAGGGTCGAACGCTTGGTGTACCGTGCCGTCTCACCCGCCGTCACATGGCCGGTGACGTGGTCGATCACGGCGGTGGCTACGCCGGCCTGATGCATCAACGTCGTCGCGGTGTGGCGGAACGAGTGGAAGTCGAGCCCGACCCGGTAGACCCCGACGTCGCGGCGGTAGCGCGTGAACCACTTCGTGAATGCGTGGCCGAGGCGTCCGTCAGCCCCGCCCGGTTCGAGGCCAGGAAAGACCCGCGATTGCTTGATGCGCCGCTGCTTGTCGACGTGGGCGAGCACGCCGAGTCGGATTAGTTCGGAGTGGATGGGTACGCGGCGCACGGCGGTCGCGTTCTTGAGTTTGCGCGGTGGGCGGTCGTTGATGTCGATGAACCAGACACCTTCGTCCTGCCGGATGTCCTCGACGCGGAGCTGGCAGATCTCTTCCTGCCGCATGCCGGAGAACACGGCGATCAGGGGCAGCCAGAACTTCTCGTCCCGCACGACGAGGCTGCCCGGCGTGGTGCGTCGGGCGGGGGACGCACAACCCGTCCAGACGGGCGTAGCGAACAGGCGGGCGAGTTCGGCCCGCTCCCACATGTCGCGCTGCTCGCTGGCTTTGCGACCGCCTCCGAAGCGGAAGCCCGTGAAGATGTTGGTGGCCGCCTCGTCCCTCGCCACCGCCGCAGTCCAGAGCGCAGAAAGCGCCGAAAAGTGGCGCTTGGCTGTCCGCTGAGTAATCGGTGGCGTACGCCGCCCCTCAGGCAGTGCGGCATGCAAGGCCAGGATCGCCTTGACGTTGAGGCCGCGGTAGCGCGGATGCTTACCGTAGTCGTTCGGCAGCCGCTCGACCTGATCCCGGAAGCGTCCGGCGTCCTTGCGCGAATAGGCGGCGAGCGGCCGGTCCCCGCACACGTCCACGAACAGCCGAAACGTCGCTCCGGCCTGTGCCGCCGTCTGCTTGTCCCAGGTCTCGGTGGCGACCTGGGTGGTGCGGAACGCCGTGCCTATGGCCGACAAAAGCTCGGCGGCAGGCGCCGGTGTATCGCTCCGTTCGGGCGGTCGGGGGACAGGTTCATCCCCTGACGAAGGTGGCGGTGGGGCTTGGTCGAGGGCGGCCAGTTGCGCCTTGAGCAGACGGTCGCGGGGTTCGTGGTTGAAGTCGCCCTCGTAGCGGGCCTTCAGCGCCTCGGCCAAGTCGATACCGGCGCGCAGCATGGCCTGTCGCGCCTGGGCGAGCTCGGTTGGGCTGAGGTCGGTCGCGGCCAAATCCTGCTTGCGCAGCATGGCGTCCGTAACGAAACCTGCTTCTTCCAGACGGTTGCAGGCGAGCGCCTCGCGGTTGCGCGTGGCCATCGTATCGTACCCCACGATGCGGCGCATGCGTACGTCGTTCGGGATCGCCCCGTGGGTGAGCCGTCCTCGGCTCTCCTGGTCGAGGATCAGTCCGTAGAAATCCTGCACGAGGCGGGCGAGTTGGTCGTTGGTCAGCATCGGGCTCGCTTGGAGGGCAGCGAACAGGCTCTCCGAGGCAAGGTATACCCGATAGGCTCGCACCTTGGCAGTACGCAGGTCGGCTGTCGCGAGGCTGCGCACCAATTCATTGAGATGCAGTCTCGGTCTTAGGGCATCCGGCACGCGGCGCCGGAAGTGGAAGATGCGCCCCCGTAGGACGACGTTAGAGATTGAGCCCACTCCGCTTCCCCGCCGCCAGCGAGGCGGCCTGTGTAGCAGCGGTGTGTAGCAACTGGCTCACCCCGCGGGGCGCGTAAGCGAGAAGCCAAGTATTCTGAAAGACTTAGAGGGAAAGTTGGCTGGGGCGCCAGGATTCGAACCTGGGAATGGCGGTACCAAAAACCGCTGCCTTACCACTTGGCGACGCCCCATCGCGCTCGGCGGAGGTGTGTCTAGACGCAGCGTCGGGTGCTGGCAACAGGGGAAGGGGGCGCTTATGGCTCTTGGCGGCGCGATAGGGGAGCGGGACATGGGCAGGCGGATCGCGGTGGTGACGGGGGCAGGGTCGGGGATCGGACGGAGCGTGGCCCTGGCGCTGGCCGGGGCCGGCTATGATCTTGCCCTGGCCGGGCGGCGCTTGGCCCCTCTGGAAGCAGTGGCCGGACTGGCGCGGGCGGCCGGTGCCGCCGCCGAGGCCGTGGAGACGGATGTGGCGGACGCAGATTCCGTGGCGCGACTGTTCACCCGCGTCGCCGAGCGGTTCGGGCGGCTCGACCTCCTGTTCAACAATGCCGGGGTTTTCACGCCTGCGGCAGCGATCGACGCGGTTGCCCTCGACGACTGGCGGCGCTCGGTCGACGTGAACCTCACCGGCGCCTTCCTGTGCACGCAAGCGGCCTTCCGCATGATGAAGGCGCAAGATCCGCGGGGCGGGCGCATCATCAACAACGGCTCCATCGCCGCGCAGGCGCCCCGGCCGCACTCGGCCCCCTACGCGGCCACCAAGCACGCGATCACCGGGCTGACCAAGGCGACGGCCCTAGACGGGCGCCCCTTCGACATCGCCTGCGGGCAGATCGACGTCGGCAATGCCGAGACGGAGATGACGGCGGGCATCGCCAAGGGCGCCCGGCAGTCGGATGGCAGCATTCGCCCGGAGCCGGTCATGGATGCCCGGCACGTGGCCGACGCGGTCGTCTACATGGCGGGCCTGCCGCTCTCGGCCAACGTCCCGTTCCTCACCGTGATGGCCACCGCCATGCCCTATCTCGGACGCGGCTGAGTTTTGCGCATTGCGCCCGAAACGCCTACAGAACAGCCCTTCGTCGCTTCTCGTCACGAACGTCGTGCCGCCGTGCGCGGACCCGGAAATTTTTGCCCGCCATGCTGATGCAATCTGAGATCAAGCCGCCGGAGGCGAAGGCCGACCCCGTCGCCCGCCGCCGCACCTTCGCGATCATCTCGCACCCGGATGCCGGCAAGACGACGCTCACCGAGAAGCTGCTGCTGTTCGGCGGCGCAATCCAGCTCGCCGGCGAGGTCAAGGCCAAGCGCAACCGCGTGTCGACCCGCTCGGACTGGATGGGCATCGAGAAGGAGCGCGGCATCTCCGTCGTCACCTCGGTGATGACCTTCGAGTACGGCGATTGCGTCTTCAACCTCCTCGACACCCCGGGGCACGAGGACTTCTCCGAAGACACCTATCGCACCCTCACGGCGGTCGATTCGGCGGTGATGGTGATCGATGCCGCCAAGGGCATCGAGGCGCGCACCCGCAAGCTGTTCGAGGTCTGCCGCCTGCGCGACATCCCCATTGTCACCTTCATCAACAAGCTCGACCGCGAGGCGCGCGATCCCTTCGAGCTCCTCGACGAGATCGAGAAGGTACTGGCCCTCGACGTGGCACCGGTGACCTGGCCGATCGGCCGCGGCCGGAGCTTTGCCGGCACCTACGACCTCGGGAACGGCCGGGTGCGCCGCCTCGACGCGGCCGACGATGCCGGCACCGTGGCGGTGTCGGGCGTCGCAGATCCGCTCTTCGACCAGCTGCTGACCGAGGATGGTGAGGCCGCGACCTGGCGCGAGGAGGCGGAGCTCGCCGAGACCGGGCTGAAGCGCTTCGACCTCGCAGCGTTCCGCGAGGGCCACTTGACGCCGGTGTTCTTCGGTTCGGCCCTGCGCAATTTCGGCGTGCGCGACCTGATCGACGGGCTTGCCCGCTTCGCACCGCCACCGCGCGGCCAGGATGCCGACAAGCGCCTCGTAGAGCCGACCGAGCCGAAGATGACTGGCTTCGTGTTCAAGATCCAGGCGAATATGGATCCGAACCACCGCGACCGCATCGCCTTCATGCGGGTCTGCTCGGGGCGCCTGAATCGGGGCATGAAGGCCAAGCTGGTCCGCACCGGCAAACCGATGTCGCTCTCCGCACCGCAGTTCTTCTTCGCTCAGGACCGGGCGATCGCGGACGAAGCCTTCGCGGGTGACGTGGTCGGCATTCCGAACCACGGCACCCTGCGCATCGGCGACACCCTGACCGAGGGCGAGGAGATCGTGTTCCGCGGCGTGCCGAGCTTCGCGCCCGAGATCCTGCGCCGGATCAAGCTCACCGACGCCATGAAGGCCAAGAAGCTGAAGGAGGCCCTGCAGCAGATGGGCGAGGAGGGCGTGGTGCAGGTTTTCCGCCCGCACGACGGCTCCCAGGCCATCGTCGGCGTCGTGGGCGCCCTGCAGCTCGACGTGCTGAAGGAACGTCTCCAGGCGGAGTACGGCCTGCCGATCGACTACGAGCCGACCCGGTTCTCGATCTGCCGTTGGATCACCGCCGAGAAGGAGCCCGAGCTCGACAAATTCATCGGCAACCACGGCTCCGCCATGGCGAGCGACCTCGACGGAGCGCCGGTCTTCATGGCCACCACGGCCTTTTCCTTGCGCTATGAAAAGGAGCGCGCTCCGGACGTGCGCTTCAGCGATATCAAGGACTATCAGAAGCGCGCGGTGTAACGCAGGCCATCCAGCGCCAAGCTATCGCGCCACAGCAGACAGTATCCCAAAATCTTCGCCCGCATATCCGCGCGGCTGAAGACAAGATCGGCAAAAAGGATTAGCGTCGAAGGCATTCGCTCTCGATGCAACGACGCACGGGCATGCGCGGCAGGATTGTGTTCGCAAGGACTTTCGTCTTGCCAAGACGGGCTCGGGCGACGCAGTCGTGAGCATCCTTCCTGCGCGAGGGCTTGAGCCATGACGACCCTTCCGGTTCACGATTTCGGCCATAGCATGGACCGTCCGGTGGTGAACGCCATCGACGGGCATGACCTCACGATGGCGCTGCGGCGCGGCGTCGATGATTTCCTGGCGATGCCGACCCACGCCCTGTTCATCGGGCTCATCTACCCCATTGTCGGCATCGTTCTGGCCACCGCCGCCTTCGGCACCGAGATCCTCCCGCTGGTGTTTCCCCTGGCGGCGGGATTCGCACTGATCGGCCCCTTCGCGGCGATCGGTCTCTACGAGCTGAGCCGTCGCCGCGAGCAAGGGCTGTCCACCGATTGGGCCTACGCCTTCGCCAACCTGACGCGACCGGCAGCGAGCGCCCTTGCCGGGCTCGGACTGCTGCTGCTGGCGGTTTTCGCCTGCTGGCTGGTGGCGGCGCAGGGGATCTATTGGGCGCTCTACGGAACGAGTGTGCCGGAGTCCATCTTCGCCTTCGCAGAAGACGTACTGACGACGCCGCGGGGCTGGGCCCTGATCGTCATCGGCAATCTCGTGGGCTTTGCCTTCTCCCTCGTGGTCCTCGCGCTCAGCGTGGTCTCGGTGCCGATGCTCGTGGACCGGGACGTCGATATGCTGACCGCGATCGAAACCTCGCTCGCCGCCTTCCGGCGCAATCCGCGGACCCTCACAGCCTGGGGCTTCACCGTCGCCGGCCTGCTCATCCTCGGATCGTTGCCGCTCTTCGTCGGTCTCGCGGTGGTGATGCCGATTCTCGGCCACGCGACCTGGCACCTCTACAGGCGGGTCATCCCCGCCTGATGCGTCGGGTGAGCCGGATGAACGGCCCCCGGACGCGTCATGATTGCCCGGCCTTGTGATCAGGCAGCGGTCAACCGCTCGTGTGACGCTCCGACACTGTC
Organism: Methylobacterium sp. V23; assembly: GCF_002917135.1. Lineage (NCBI taxonomy): Bacteria > Pseudomonadati > Pseudomonadota > Alphaproteobacteria > Hyphomicrobiales > Methylobacteriaceae > Methylobacterium > Methylobacterium sp. V23. The sequence continues at coordinate 75,241 of NZ_PDHT01000017.1, read as the reverse complement.
GGCCCATCCGCCGACGATCGGGAGCGAGGAGGTCCGCACCGGCAGTGCCATCCAACCAGGCGCAGACCGACGCGGGGTCGGCGTCAGAACTTTCCCAACATCGGGAAGTCGATACTCAGGGCCGATTCGGTGGCCAGCGGCGCCTCGCGCCGGCGTGGCTTGCGGTTGATGACCTGCTTCAGCTTGGCCTTCAGCACCGACATGTCGAAGGGCTTGAGGATGAAGGCGTCGGCGCCGGCCTGGTGGGCGAGGTTGATGTCCTCGAAGTCGAACGAAGCCTCGGTCAGCAAGAACGGCGTGTTCATCAGGGCGTCGTCCGCCCGGATCTCCCGCAGGAACGAGAGGCCGTCCATCGGCTCCATGTCGAGATCGGAGATTACGAGCGCGTAGCGCCGCTCCCGCATACGCTCCAGGGCCGTGACCGCGTCGGTCACACCCTCGACATCGGGGAAGCCGAGCCGGTTCATCAGCAGGATGACCAGCTTGAGCAATTTCTCCTGGTCATCGACAATGAGGATCGAGGGCGTATCGCTCATGACATTTCACGGGTTTGAGGACGGGGCGACGACGGCGCGCCACGCAACCGAAGCATCAAACGAAAAGGTGGTCGATGCCCTGCTTCGTCATCGACTCCGCCTGGAGAGTCGCCGCGAGGGCATGGATTGCGATGCCCTTCGGCGTTCCGCGCTGGAACATCGGGAGCAGGTTGGCCTTCTGAAAGATCGCGTCGTTGACCGGCCCCCGGATCCCCGTGGTGAAGGAATTCACGAACTCGCGCTTCAAGATCTCGCGCCATTCCACGATCTGTACGTCACGATGCCGCGAATCGTTGCTGATCCGGGCAAAGGTCTCGCTGACCGAGGTCCGCTCGCCCTCGATGACCTGCGCAGCGAAGTTCTGCTCAATCAGCAGGAAGCTGGTGATTACCGAGAATTCGTTCTTCTTCTGCGCCTGCCGCGTGATCTCGCCGATCTGCCGGGTGCGCGTCGCCGCGTCCGCCGCGAGGTTGAGTCGCGAGAAGTAGATCAGATGGACGAGGGTCGACCGTTTGGCTCTCATGATTTCGATCCACCACCTTGTTCCGGCGACCTTAGACGAGACGACGATAACGGCGCGTAAACGACCGCGCCTGCGACTGTTGACCCGGCAAAAGCTGCCGATCGGATGGGGCAGAGTACGATTTCTGCCGGGTGCCGATCACGGATATCTCCGATTAATCAACGACTTGCTCATGGCATGCCGATTGCTCGATGAGGCTGAGGCCGTGCGGGAACGCGCCGGCACTGCCACCGTGACGCAAGGTTTTCGGCCATGGATGTCTTCACCGCGATGCAGACGGCCGTCTCTGGCCTCAAAGCGCAGGCGTTCTCGCTCGACAACATCTCGGGCAACATCGCCAATTCGCAGACGACCGGATTCAAGCGGGTCGATACGAGCTTCGTCGACCTGGTCGCCGAGCAGCAGACGCCGAGCCGGCAGGTCGCCGGATCGGTCGCGGCGAATTCCCGCCAGACGACGACGGTGCAGGGCAACCTGAACGCCACCGACATCGGCACGAACATGGCGTTGAACGGGGAGGGCTTCTTCGCCGTGGCCACCAAGTCCGGCGACGCCAACGGCCAGTCGAACTTCGCGACCGGCGATTCCTATACGCGACGCGGCGACTTCGCTCTGGACAAGGACGGGTACCTCGTCAACGGCGGGGGCGCCTATCTCAAGGGCAGCAGCCTCGACCCGCTGACCGGACAAGCGACCGGCGAAGGACCGATTAAGGTCTCGAATTCAATCATACCGGCGCACGCCACCACAACGATCACCTACTCGGCCAACTTGCCCAAGACGCCAGCGACCTCCGCGGCGGACGCCAACAAGCCGAACTCGGAACTCATCAGCGATTCCGCGTGGAGAGCGAGTTCGACGGGCGCGCAGGTCAAAATCTCCAGCCCGGCAGACATACAGAAATTCGTTGCAACCAGCATCGCAGGGCCGGCACTCACCGCCTACACGCCGAGCGGTGGACCAGTCGGCATCCAGATGCGGTGGGCGAAAGTTCAGAACGGCGCAGCGGCCAACGGGGCGACCCCGGCGACCAACGATGTCTGGAATCTGTACTATGCCGACAAGAGCACCGTGTCGGATTCCGGAACGTCCTGGGTCAATGCCGGTACGGATTTCCAGTTCAACAGCAGCGGTCAGCTGATTTCGCCAGCCTCCAATGCGGTGACCATTCCCGCTCTCACGGTCGGCGACGTGAATCTGGGCAACATTCAGCTCAATTACGGCAGCGGCGGCCTGACGGCCTACACCTCGGCAGGCGGCACCGTGACGACAAACACTCAGACTCAGGACGGCTACACCTCGGGGACACTCACCGGCCTCAGCATCACCACCGACGGCAAGGTTTCCGGCACCTACAGCAATGGCAACACCATCGCCCTGGCAAACATCAAGGTGGTGCAGTTCACCAACTCGGACGGCCTGAAGGCGAATTCGAACGGCACCTATCAGCAGACCCTCGAGTCCGGCACGGCCCTCGTCGGACTGAACGGAACCACCGTCGTCGGCAGCAATGTGGAGCAGTCGAATACCGACATTGCAGGCGAGTTTTCTAAGATGATCGTAACCCAACAGGCATATTCCGCCAACACGAAGGTTATCTCGACCGCCCAGGACATGATGTCCGCGTTGATCAATATCATCCGCTGAGGACGCCTGACACCGTACGCGATCCGACACCGAGGGGAGGGGCTACGTGAGCTTCAACGCCATCAACACCGCCTCCGCCGGGCTGAAGGCGACCCAGGCCGCGATCGGGGTCGTCTCGCAGAACATCGCGAATGTCGGCACGGTCGGGTACACGAAGCGCACGCTCGACACCGTCTCGACGGGCGTCGGCAATTCGGGGGTGGCGGTCGGCACGATCGGGCGCGCCCTCGACGCGGCCTCCCTGCGGCAACTGCGCATGGAGACGTCGGGCGCCGCCTATACCGGCTCCCTCTCGGCGGTTCGAACGCAGCTCGATCAGCTCTACGGGACCCCGGGCACGTCCACGGCCCTCGATGGGGTGATGAACGACTTCGCCCAGTCGCTGCAGGCCCTCGCCAGCGACCCGACCTCGGCACCGGCCCGTGCCACGGTGGTGACGAAGGCCTCGAATCTCGCCTCCAGCATCGGCACCATCGCGCAAGGCGTCCAGGACCTCCGCTCGGCGACCGAGAGCCAACTCGGCAGCGATACGGCGAGGGCGAGCGCGTACCTCGCCTCGATCGCCAAACTCAACTCGCAGATCACCGGCGCGACCGACGTGGGGGCCCGCGCCAGCCTGCTCGACCAGCGCGACCAGGCCGTGACCGGCCTATCCGCTTACATGGACATCCAGACCGTCGACCAGCGGGACGGCACCGTCTCGGTCATCACCACGTCGGGCATGACCCTCGTCGATCGCGGTGCCGCGGCGATCCTGAGCTTCGACGGCCGCGGCACGCTCTCGCCCGACTCGGAATACACCGATAACCCGGCGACCCGGGGGGTCGGAACGATCACCGCGACGACCCCCGGCGGATCCAAGATCGACCTGATCGCCACCCAGGCGATTCGGTCCGGCTCGCTCGCCGCCGGGATCGAGCTGCGCGACTCGATCCTACCGCAGGCGCAGCGCCAGCTCGATGAACTGGCGGCTGGGCTCTCGCGCTCCCTGTCGGATCGCAGCGCGGTGGGCACCCCGCCCACCGACGGGACGACGGGGGCATTGGATATCGACCTCGCCGGACTGAAGGCCGGAAATACGATTACGGTAAGCCTCAAGGACGCGAGCGGCGCCTCGTACAACCGGGTTCTGATCCCCTACAGCTCCGCAACTGCACCAGCCATCGATTTATCCGACTTGGCCGATCCGACCGCAAAACAGATCACCATGATTCCCCTGACGGGCACGACGACCGATCTTCGTGCCGCTCTGGAGACCGCGCTCGGCTCAGAATTCACCGTCGCCAATCAACCCAGCGCTGGCACGGGCGGCCTTCGGATTTCTGTCAAACCAGCGGCCGGGTCTCCGACTCTTCTCGGCATCAGCGCGAGCGTCACGCAGCTGAAAGACCCGAACAATTTCCAGAGCGGCACCGCACAGATCCCGCTCTTCGTTGATGGAAACAAGAAGGGCACGCTCTACACCGGCTCCTTCGACGGTGGCTCGCAGCTCACGGGTTTCGCGCAGCGGATCAGCGTGAATCAGGCTGTGGTCAGCAACACCGCCAACCTCGTAACCCTCTCGCCCAAGACCCTGGCGTCGGATGCATCGCGGCCGCAGTACTTGTACCAGGCCCTGACCGGGGCGAGCCGGACCTTCGCAGCGGCCAGTGGAATCGGCGGCGTCGCCGCGCCCTACACTGCGAGCGTCCAGGATTTCGCCCAGCGAATCATCGACGCCCAGGGGGCGGGGGCCGCCTCTGCGCAGAATCTCGACGAAGGGCAGAGCATTGCGCTGGCGACCGCCCAGTCCCGCGTCGCCTCCGTCTCCGGCGTGAGTATCGACGAGGAGATGTCGAAGCTCGTGCAGCTCCAGACCGCCTACAGCGCCAACGCGCGGGTGCTCACCGCCGCCCGCGATCTCCTCGACACCCTCCTGCGGATCTGAGGCCGGGCCCCCATGCGCCAAGCCCCACCGAAATCCCGACTGCTTCCGAGGCCCCGATGAGCATCGCTCCGTTCAATGCCAGCACCTATCTGGGCGACCGCAACACGGCCAATCTTGTCGGCCTGAAGAGCCGCCTCGATACGCTGACGAACCAGCTCTCCAGCGGCAAGGTCGGCACGACCTATGGCAGCCTCGGCACGGGGCGGACGACCAGCCTGAGCGCGCACGCGGCCCTTAGCGCCCTCGACGGCTACGATGCGGTGATCACGAACGCGACGACCCGCGTCACCCTCGCCAACGCGAGCGTGACGCAGATCAACACCCTCGGCGACGGGATGCGGCGCTCGCTGACCGCCAGCAACAGCTCGACGATCGCCAACACACCGCAGGTCGCGCGCAACAGCCTCGACGCGGCGGTCGATGCCCTGAACGTCGATCTCGCGGGACAGTACATCTTCGGTGGCCGCGCCACCGATTCGCCACCGGTTGCCTCCACCGACACGATCCTGAACGGCGACGTCTCGAAGGACCTCGCCGGTCTGAAGACCCTGATCGCGGAGCAGAAGAATGCCGACCTCGGTCTGCCGGCCGGATCCGGCCGGGTCAGCACGTCAGTGACCGGATCGCCGCCCAACACCGTGACGATCAGCGAGGACGGGACCGGGGCCGCCGGAACCGAAACGCGGGCCAATTTCGGTTTTCGGCTGCTCTCGGCGACGAGTTCCAACGTGACGGCGATCTCCGCGAGTAAAACCACGAATGCAACAGTTCCGCCGGTGACGTTCACCCTGGCGAAGCCTCCGGTCGAGGGCGATCGCCTTCGAATCGCGATCAATCAGCCGGACGGGACGCAGAACTTCGTCGATCTCACCGCGAAGGCTTCCGCGTCGGCGGGTGCGACCGACACCATGCCGGTCTTCGCCACGGCTGCGGAGGCGCAGAGCTACCTCAACACGCGCTTCGCGGCCGAGCCGATCGCGAGCATCCAGGGCCCCAGCAATCTTGGCGTGCAAGCGAATTTCGGATCCGGCACGCCGGCATCGCTGACTCTCGGCGTCACGGGAACACCCGTCGCGGGCGACACCGTGACGGTCAGCGTTGCCATGCGCGATGGCACCACCCAGACCCTGACCCTGACGGCCAGCGCCAATACCGACGCAACCTCCAGCACCGAATTCTCCCTTGCCGGCGGACCAGACGCTGTCGCGAAAAGTCTCTCGCAGGCCGTTACCAATGCCCTGAAGGGTGCGGCCTCCACCAGCCTCGCGGCGAGTTCGGCGTCCCGAGCCGCACAGGATTTCTTCGCCGGGTCGCAATCCACCGGCCTGGCGCCCCGGCGCATCAGCACCGACGGCAACGGCTACGCCGAGGCGGCCAGCACCAAGACCGTGATCTGGTACACGGGCGACGACACCGCGTCGGATCCGCGGGCCACAGCCACGGCGCAGATCGGGGCGAACCGGGTGCTGAACATCGGCGTGCAGGCGAACGAGGCTCCGATCCGGAAGGTGCTCGCCGGTCTCGCCATGATCGCGGCCGATGCGGGGACGACGGCCGTCAGCGGGACGCCGGAGGCCCGGCGCTTCAGCGCGCTCGCCGACCACGCCAACACCCTGCTCGTCTCGAACAACACCACGGGGGGTGTTCCGGGCATCGCCAGCGATCTCGGCCTCGCCGCCAGTACCCTCTCCGACACCAAGACGGAAAACCGGACCAACCGCAACGCCCTGCAGGGCTCGCTCGACGGCGTTGAGAACATCTCGGCGGAGGACGTGACCGCACAGCTGCTGCAGCTGCAGACGCAGCTCCAGGCGAGCTACCAGGTCACCTCGATGCTCTCGAAGCTGAACTTGGTGAACTATCTAAGCTGAGGTGGAAATCGGCGAGTTGGTCCGGCGACCGGGATGGCTTAACTTCAGGGCCGGAGCGAATGTGGGAGCCCGGTCATGACCCCCAGGATGCAGACCGTGCTGGCCATGGCGGTGCTGATTTTGCCCGGCCTCCGGGCGGGAGCCGGCGCGGCGGAGCGCCTGCGGCCGCAGGTTCAGGGGGAAAAACTTCTGCCCTGCCCGAAGCAGGGTGCCGGCTTCGTGCGCGTGCCCGGCTCACCAACCTGCATCCGCCTCAGCGGCCGCGCCGTCGGGGGCATCGATGTCGGCAGCAACGGCGCCGCGCCGGTCACGGCGGGGCAGCTCTCGATCGACACACGCAGCGAATCCGAGTTCGGGCCGGTGCGTGCCTTCGTCCGCATGGGTCATGGACGTCCCTGACGCGCCGCGCGGCGAGGGTTCCCGTCGCGCGATAAGGCTTTCGCGGACCCGGTGTTCAGAGGCTGCGCGAAAGAACCAGCGGCTGGCTTCGGGCGACCCCGCTGCGGCCGTAGGGGGAGGGGCCCTGGGACGGGCGGCCATAGACCGTCGGCGTACGGCTTCGCCCGATCTCGTCCGCCAGGGTCTTCACGAGGCTTTCCGACACGGATCGGGCCGTCGCCAGCACGGCCTGATTGGTTTCGAGGGCCTGGGTAAAGCGCGCATGGGCGGTCTTGAGGGTGGCGATCCCCTCCGGCGCGAAGCGCGCGAGGGCAATGGCGTTGGCCTTCGTGGCCTCGAGCCCCTGGAAATAGGATGCTGCCAAGGCCGACTTGCGCTCGTTCTCGGCGAGGCCTTCCCGCAGGCGGCCGACCCGGATGTGGTCGCTCTCGCGGGCGAGCACGCTTTCGAGCGCTTCGAGGCTCGCGATCACCCCCGCGACCAGGGCCGTCGCCCCGGCCCGGTCGGACACGCGGGGTGCCGGGACGTCAGCTGACCTTTGCACCGGCACCCTCCTGCATCTTCATCATCTCACGGAACACCTGGTCGGCGATGCCGACGCCGCCGCTCTTCACGATCTGGCCGGCATATTCCTTGGTCAGCATCGACCGGTAGACCCCGCCGCCGGTACCGTTCTCGCCGAGGGGCCCGTCGGTGCCCTCGGATTGCGACAGGCGGTCGAGGGACTGCTCCAGGAACATCGATTCGAAGTCGGTCGAGGCCTTCTTGGCCTTGGCTTCGGCTGCCGTCTTCGCGGCGCTCCCGGCGCTCGAACCGACCGCGCTCTGCACGGTCTTGGCGATGTCGCCGACGATGGCCTTGCCGACCCCGAGGGCGGCGCTGGCGGCGAGGGGCGCGAACAGCATGGGATCAGGTCTCCGGCTGGAGGTGGAAGAGGGCAGTGAGAGGCATCACATCACCTCGATATCGGCCTGGAGGGCGCCCGCGGCCTTGATCGCCTGCAGGATCGAGATGAGGTCGCGAGGGCCGATACCGAGGGCGTTGAGGCCGTCGACGAGTTCGCGCAGCGTCACGCCCTCCTTGACCAGGGCGAGCTTGTTGCCGTCTCCGGTATCGACCTTGACGCCGGTGCGCGGAACGACCGTGGTGGTGCCATTGGAGAGGGGGGCCGGCTGGCTCACCTGCGGCTGCTCGGTGATGGTCACGGTCAGGTTGCCCTGCGCGATCGCCACCGTGGAGACCCGTACGTCGCGGCCCATCACGATGATGCCCGAACGCTCGTCGACGACGACCCGCGCGGTCTGGTCGGGCTCGACCTTCAGCTGCTCGATCTCGGTGACGAGCCGGATCATGTTGCCGGTGTAGCGGGCGGGGATCTGCAGGGTCACCGTGGCCGGGTCGGTCGGCTCGGCGGTATCGGCACCCATGAAGTCGTTGATCGCGGCGGCGATGCGCTTCGAGGTGGTGAAGTCGGGATTGCGCAGGGACAGGCGCAGCGAGCGCATGTCGTTCATCTTGAACGCCATCTCGCGCTCGATCATCGCGCCGTTCGGCACGCGCCCGTTCGTGGGAACGCCGCGGGTGATCTTGGCGGCGTCGCCCTCGGCCGAGAAGCCCGCGATCGCCACCGACCCCTGCGCCAGGGCGTAGACCTCGCCGTCGGCACCCAGCAGCGGCGTGACCAGGAGCGTACCGCCCTGGAGGGACTTGGCGTCGCCCAGGGAGGAGACGGTGATGTCGATGCGATTCCCCTGGGTGGCGAAGGGCGGCAGGCTCGCGGTGACCATCACGGCCGCGAGATTCTGCGTGCGCATGGTAGCCCCACGGGTGTTGACGCCGAGACGTTCCAGCATCGCCTGGAGGGACTGCTTCGTGAACGGGATGTTGTTCAGCGTGTCGCCGGTGCCGTTGAGCCCGACCACGATGCCGTAGCCAACGAGCTGGTTCTGGCGCACGCCCTCGACGCTGGCGAGGTCCTTGACCCGCGACAGGGCGAGGGCGGGGACCGTTTGGCCGACCAGCATTGCCCACCCTGCCAGGATGCAGAGGGCGAGGTGCCGGATTCGGGTGGGGCCGTTCGGAGTGTCGGTCATGGCACACTTTGCGACGGGAAGGTCCTGTCCAGTCTGCCAGGACCATGCCAACCAAACGTTTTCACTAATGCCTTGTTTTTGAACGATTTCTTCGAAGATATCCGCAGCTTCCGATCGGATTTCCCGGACGCTTCATGCCGACCCGGCACGTTCTGCCGGGTCATTTACGACCGGTTAACCAAGGCTGCCGGATTCTGTCGCTGCCGGGCGGACCACCGCCCCGATCGGTCTCACCTCATGCGCGTCGATACCCGCTTCGTCACTGCCAGCACCGGCCCGAGCGCGGCACCGCGCCGGAGCGAGAGCGCGCCCGCCTTCTCCGTGGCCGGGCCCGCGACGAGCACCGGTGGGCCGGGCACCACCGCGGCGACATCGCTCGCCGGCCTCGACGCAATCCTCACGCTGCAGAGCAACACCGACACACCCGAGGAGCGCCGGCGCCGGTCGGCCCAACGCGGCAACGACCTGCTCGATGGGCTGGATCGGCTGAAGGCCTCCCTGATCATGGGCCGCGTCTCAACGCGTGACCTGCAGGCCATCGCGGCTCGGCTATCGGAGCGCAGCGGCACCAGCAGCGACCCCCGTCTCGACGGATTGATCGCCGAGATAGAGCTGCGGGCCGCGGTGGAACTCGCCAAGCTGTCCGCCGCCCGCGCCGCTTGAGGCGCGGGGGCGGGGGCCGATGTCAGGCCTTCGTCTTCTTGGTCCGCGGCGCCTGGTCCGATTCGGCAGCGCCCTCGCTGCCCTCGGTATTGATCTGCTCGGCGATCTGACTCAGCAGGGCGTCGGTCTTCTTCTCCTCCTCAAGGGTCTGTTCGAGAAGCTTGGCAGCGTCCTCGTAGCCGAGCTGCCGTGCCCAGGTCTTCAGGGTGCCGTAGCGGGCGATCTCGTAATGCTCGACGGCCTGGGCACACGCGGCCAGCACCGCATCGGCCGCCGGGCTATCGCCGAAATCCTCGAGATCCTCCTCCATCTCGGACGTGATGCCCTGCATCGCCTCGCAGGTCTTGGCGCGGGCCGGCTTGCCGATGATCTCGAAAACCTGCTGGAGGCGCTCCACCTGTTCGGCACTTTCCTCCGCGTGGGTCTCGAACGCGCTGCGAAGCTCCGCGTGCTCAGCCGCCTTCGCCGACTTCTTCAGGGCTCGCACGGATTGCTTCTCGGCGTAGTAGACGTCCTTGAGAGTCTCGTAGAACGCGTCGTGCAGGGTCTTGGCCTTGGCTGCCATGGGGCGATCTCCGAACTTCCGATTGTGGAAAGAGGCGCGATCACCAGCGGAGTCAGGGCCGAAAAACCCGAAGCGTCCCGCCAGCATCGCACCGGGAGAACCGCATGCATCGAAACCAGTTCCCCTCAAATTGTCCTTTAATCTCTCTCCTTATTCGCAATCTCTGAGGCTAAAAATAGCGTCATCAGACGGAAAGTTATCGATTCTTAAAGATATCGCCTTGCGCTTCAGAACAATAGGAGTCTGCAAAGCCTTTGCGCGGACGCCCTACGACCCCTGCAGGACAGAATTTTCCATGTTCTCCCGCTGACCACTCCAACTTGCTCCTGGTTGACGATCCTTTCCTGACCCTTCGCGACACCGACCTGCATTTTAACGCAGGACAGCTTCTGGGTGACAAAGCCAGACTTCTGTTGCAGCGCACATCCCCTGGTGGCGCCGTTGCAGCCGTTGCGTGTTTGCCGCAGCGCGCAAAACATCCGAGAGGATTGCGGTGCGTGGGATCACGATGCGTTGTCGTGGCCTGCACCCTGCATTATAGCCACGCAAAATGATCGCCGCGGACCGGCTGCAAGAGGCGCGAATGGCGAAGGTCACGATTGAGGACGGGTACGTACCGAGTGAGAGCGAGCCGTTCATGAATGATCGGCAACGGGAATATTTCCGTCGCAAACTCCTCGGCTGGAAGTCCGATATTCTGCGTGAGGCCCAGGATACGCTGGTCGCACTCCAGACCGAGAACGAAAATCACCCCGACTTGGCGGATCGTGCCTCCTCCGAGACGGACCGGGCCATCGAGCTGCGGGCGCGAGATCGGCAGCGCAAGCTCACCGGCAAGATCGACGCCGCCCTGGCGCGGCTTGAGGACGGCTCCTACGGCTATTGCGAGGAGACCGGCGAGCCAATCTCGCTGAAGCGCCTGGATGCCCGCCCCATCGCGACGCTGTCGCTCGAAGCGCAGGAACGCCACGAGCGCCGCGAGCGCGTCTACCGGGACGACTGAGAGGCCCGGTCCCGGGTGGATCGCTATTCAACGACCTGCGCGCCCGGAAGGACGAATGGCCCCGACGCGCCTCAGAAGGGCAGCAGCACGTCGACCAGCTGCTGGCCGTAGCGCGGCTGCTGCACATCGGTGATCTGGCCGCGTCCGCCATAGGCGATCCGGGCCTGGGCGATCTTGCTCGAATCGATGGTGTTGTCCGATTCGATGTCTTCGGGCCGGACCACGCCCGCGACGATGAGTTCACGGACCTCGAAGTTGATGCGGATCTCCTGCTTGCCCTCCACCACGAGGTTTCCGTTGGGCAGGACCTGCGTGACGATAGCCGCGACGCTGGTGGTGACGGTCTCGTTGCGCTGAACCGAACCGGCACCGTCGCTCGAGGTCGTCGAAGTGGCGTTGATGAGCTTGTCGGGGCTGATCCCGGCCGCCGCCACCCCTTTGCTGGTCTCGAGGCCGAAGGCGTTGGGCAGGCCGAAACCTTCGGCGTTCGAGCGCGACCGCTTGGTCTCGTTGTTCAGGTTCGCCTTGTCGGTGACGTTGACCTTCACGGTGACGAGATCGCCGATCCGGGCGGCCCGCTGGTCCTTGAAGAACGCGCGCGAGCCCGTCCGCCACAGGGAGTTCGGAGCGTAGGAGACGGGCTGGACCTCCGGCATCGGCAGGCGCACCGGCCTGTAGCCGGCCTGGGCGGTCGGGTCCTCGATGGCCGAGAGGGCCGGCGTCGCACCGATCTGGGACAGACGGTCCGCGGTGTTGCAGGCGCCGAGGGTCGTGCAGAGCAGTGCGACGGCGAGGGCGGGGGAGACGCGGTGGGTCATCGGGACCGAACCTTTGGCAAACCGAGAGGGGGCGCGGACGGAGAGGCTCAGCGCTGAAGCGCGGAACCGTCGAGGGCGGCGCTGGCTTGGCGCACCAGGGGCGCGGGACCGACGGAGACGCGGCCGGGTCCGGTCACGGTGGCGGACAGGATCTTCTTCGAGACCGGGTTGGTGACCGTGATGATGGCACCGAGGCGGCCGGCCTCGTTGGCCAGTCCCCGGAGGGAGAGATTGAGCCCGGGAGAGTCGAACAGGATGGTCACGGCCTCGCCCCGGGCCACGAGGTCGGGCGGCGCAAAGTCGCCCGAGCGCAGGATCGCACCGGCGCTGAGGCTGCGCTGCGCCACCTGTCCGGCGAGATCCCCGAGAGATCCCTGCGCGTCCGACGGCGTTGCCTCGCGAGGACGGCGCTCGAGGGTGAGATCGGCCGCGTTGATCGTCTCGCCGCGATTGAGGCTGCGTCCCAGGACGGCAACCTCCCGGATCTCCATGACCTGCCCCGACACCCGGAGGGAGGCCTGACGCTCACCCAGGGTGATCAGGCCGGCGATCCGGCGCGAGCGCGGATCGTAGCTGAGGTCGAGGGCGACGGCCTGTCCGTTCAGGTCCAGGGGCGCCAGAAGGGTCGGGGCCTCACCGTCGAGGCGGATAGCGAGATTGCGCGGGTCGACGCCGTAGCCGGATTCCAGGGCACGCTTCAGGGCGGCCTCGATCTCCGGCTGGGTCACCCGGCGGGCGGCGCGCTGGACCGAGACCTGGACCCGGCCGCCGGTCTCCACTGGGCCGAGGCCGAGGCCGAGACCGGCCACCGCGTCGGCAATGCGGCGTGCCTGGATCGTGCCGGTGGCGCCGAGAGCCGGCGCCCGGAACAGAGGACGCTGCGCCGTCTCCGGCGCGGCCCCCTCGATGAGGTCGCCGAGAGTGAGCACGTCGCCGCGCGCGGTGACGTCGCCGCGCAGGCGCAGGGTCGCGCCGGCGGGGCGGGCCTCCTGGGCGGGGACGCGGGCCTCCTGGGCCAGGACCTGAAAGGTGAGGACGGAGAAGGCCAGGACGGCCAGGAGGGTGCGTCCGACGATGGCGACGCTCAAGGTCGAGACCCGGGTCGAACGGCGCGGGGCGATCTGTCTGAGGGCATGCATGGTCAGGACCTCGATCAGCTGCGGAACATCTGGGAGGTGGTCGAGAGCATCTGGTCGGCGGCGGTCACCACCTTCGAGTTCATCTCGTAGGCACGCTGCGCCGCGATCAGCGACGAGATCTCGGTGACGGCGTTGACGTTCGCCTCCTCGAGATAGCTCTGCTGCAGGTTGCCGAACCCTTCCGAACCCGGCAGGCCGTTGATCGCCGGGCCGGACCCGGCGGTCTCGATGAACAGGTTGTCGCCGATCGATTCGAGGCCGACCTTGTTGACGAAGCGGGCGAGCTGGAACTGGCCCAGGGCCTGCGGCGCGGTCTGTCCCGGGACAGTCGCTTGGACCGCTCCCTGGGCGCTGATCGTCACCGACGTCGCGTTGTTCGGTACCGTCACGCCGGGATCGACGAGGTAGCCGTCGCGGGTGACGAGCTGCCCCTGAGCGGAGAGGTCGAACGAGCCGTCGCGGGTGTAGGCCGTGCGCCCGTCCGGCAGCGTCACCCGGAACAGGCCCTCGCCACGGATGGCGACGTCGTATTCCTTCTCGGTACTCGTCAGCGTCCCCTGCGACATCACCCGGGCAGTCGACGTCGTCTTCACACCCGAGCCGATGGCGAGGCCCGCGGGCAGCTGGGTGTTCTGGTCCGAGGTCGAGGAGCCCGCCCGGCGCAGGTTCTGGTAGAGCAGATCCTGGAAATGCGGCTGCTGGCGCTTGTAGCCGGTGGTGCGCAGGTTCGCGATGTTGTTCGAGATGACCTGGACGTTGAGTTCCTGGGCCGCCATGCCGGTGGCGGCAGCGTAGAGGGCGCGCATCTGCGGAGATCCTTACGCGACGTCGGCGAGACGGCGGATCGCCGTGCCGCGCAGATCGTCGAGGCGCGAGATCACGCCCGAGACCATGGTGTAGGTGCGGTTCACGTCCATGAGCCGCGTCATCTCGATCACGGGCTTCACGTTGGAGCGCTCCAGGGCGCCGGCCTCCACCCGGCCGGCAAGGCCGGCCGCCTGGGGCTGCGCGGCGGAGGCGTAGAGATTCGCCCCCTCGTTGGTCAGGGCCTGGGGATTGGCGAAGGTGACGAGGCGGACGCGACCGCGGATGCCGAGGTTGGTCGAGACCGTACCGTCCGGGCCGATCGATACGCCGGTCTCCTGCTGGCCGATCTGGATCGGACCCGCTTCGCCCTGCACCGGGTAACCGTCGCTGGTCACCAGGGTGCCCTGCGCATCGGTCTCGAAGGCGCCGTTGCGGGTGTAGCGGTCGCCGTTCGGGGTGCGCACCACCAGGAAGGCCTCGCCGCGCACCGCGACGTGAAGGGGATTGCCGGTCTGCTCGATCGGCCCCTGGGCAAGGTCCAGGGCAGTGCCCTGGTCGATCACGTAGGAGACGCGGCGGTCCGGCTTCTGAAACGAATCCGCGCTCGCCACCGGCATCAGGTATTCCTGGAAGCGGCTGTTGCGCCCCTTGAAGCCGTTGGTGGAGATGTTGGCCATGTTGTTGGCGATGACGTCCAGCTCGCGCTGAAGCGCAACCTGGCTCGAAACCCCCACGAACAATGCGTTCTGCATGACACTCTCAGCCCCGACGAGCGACGATAGACCACCATCCGCATGGGCCGTGCCAGTTCTGATGATCTCGATTTCCTTCTTTTAATCAGTGACTTGATTGAACCTAGAGGGGAAGGCAGCGATTGCCGCGTCCGGCCGCGCGGCAAGTCCGACCCGGCAGCTTTTGCCGCCTTAACGACGCGTTAACCTTGTTCGCCCGATACCTTTGCGAGGGTCGACGTCCGGGGGTGTCGATGCCGTCGAGCGCGTGCCGCTCACCCCACTGCGCAGACCCGAGGTCCACCGATGGCCAAGAAGCCGAAGAAGGCCGCCGCCGAGGGTGAGGAGGGGGCCGAGGGCGAAGCCCCGAAAGGCGGCAAGAAGAAGCTCATCATCATCGGCGCCGTGGTGTTGGCGCTGGCGGGTGGTGGCGGTTTCGTGTTCCTGAAGAAGAAGTCGGGCGACGGCCACGGCGAAGCGGTCGCCGAGGTGAAGAAGCCGGTCGTCTTCCTCGACGTCCGCGAGATGATGGTCAATCTGGCCAGCGAGCCGGGCCAGGACCGGACGCGTTTCGCCAAGATCAAGGTCGCGATCGAGCTCAAGGACGCCAAGGTCGAGGGCGAGGTGAAGCCGCTGATGCCACGCATCGAGGACACCTTCCAAGTTTACCTGCGCGAACTGCGCGCGAGCGACCTCTCCGGATCGGCCGGCATCTCCCGCCTGCGCGAGGAACTGCTGCGTCGGGTCAACGTCGCCATCCACCCGGCCCGGGCCGAGGCGGTCCTCTTCAAGGACGTGGTGATCCAATAGGCTGCTGCCCCATCCCGAAATGTTTTGAGAATTCGTAGGTGACGAGAGTCTGATGGCCGGACCGGAAGACGAGATCGACGAGGACGACTGGGCCGCCGCACTCATCGCCCAGAACGGCGAGGGGGGCGAAGCCTCGCTCGCCGACGAGTGGGGCGCGGCCCTCGCCGAGCAGGGCACCACCACCCATGCCAGCGACGTCGCCGCCGAATGGGCGACGATGATCGAGGACGGGGAGACCGACAATCTCCCCGAGCTCGCCGGCAACGACCGCATCCTGAACCAGGACGAGATCGACGGCGTCCTCGGCTTCTCTCTGCGCGAGCTCTCGGCCTCCGGGGCCGGCGGCGTCCGCGCCATCGTCGATTCGGGCGTCGTTCAGTACGAACGCCTGCCGATGCTGGAAATCGTCTTCGACCGGATGATCCGGTTGTTGTCGACCAGCTTGCGCAACTTCTTCCAGGACAACGTCGAGGTGACCCTCGACAACATCACCTCGGTGCGCTTCGGCGACTACCTGAACGCGATCCCGCTGCCGACCCTGCTCGGTGTTTTCCGGGCCGATGCCTGGGAGAATTCCGGCCTCGTCACGGTGGAATCCAATCTCGCCTACTCGACCCTCGACCTGCTTCTCGGCGGCAAGCGCGGTGGCTCCTCGACCCGCCTCGACGGCCGTCCCTTCACGACGATCGAGATGCAGCTCGTGCGGCGCCTGGTGGAAATCATCCTCACGGACCTCGAACTCTCGTTCCAGCCGCTCTCGCCGGTGCGCTTCGCCATCGACCGGATCGAGACCAACCCGCGCTTCGCCACCATCACCCGACCTGCCAACGCCGCCATCCTGATCAGCCTCAAGCTCGACATGGACGGACGCGGAGGCCTGCTACAGATCCTGTTCCCCTACGCCACGATCGAGCCGATCCGTGAACTGCTCATGCAGAGCTTCATGGGCGAGAAGCTCGGCCGCGACCACGTCTGGGAAAGTCACCTCGCCACGGAGATCTGGCAGGCCGACGCGACCATGGAGGCGGTGCTGCACGAGATGATGCTGCCCCTGAAGAAGGTGCTGTCGCTCAAGGTCGGCGATACGCTGATGTTCGACACCAAACCCTCGGACCTGATCGCGGTCCGCTGCGGAGACTGGGCCCTCACCCAGGGCCGGATCGGCCGGACCGACGACAACATCGCGGTGCAGCTCACCCGGCCCCTGCGCCGGTCGCGCACCACGCTCCAGGCCTTCGAGGCCTCCATGAACAACCGCAACGACGGGTGACGCGACCAGCCATGAGCCTCCTCGTCACCCTCCTGGCCGATGGCCTCGTCGCCGTCCTGCTGGTCGCCAGCATCGTCTCCTCGATGCGCCTCAGCGGCCGCATCACCAAGCTCAAGGCCGACGAGGCGGCCCTGCGCCAGACCATCGGCGATCTCGTGATGGCGAGCTCCACCGCCGAGCGGGCGATCGTCGGCCTGCGCGCCACCCTCGATGAATGCGACCGTACCCTGGCAGACCGCCTGGGCACCGCCGAGCGCTACGCCACCGACCTCGCAGCCCACGTGGAGGCGGGCGAGACGGTGATCGCCCGTATTGCCTCCATCGTCGCCCAGGCCGCTCCGACCCGCGAGGTCGCGCGCACGTCCGCTGCGGCTCCCCTGGCCGAGCCGCGCGACCTCGAGCGCGTGGTCCCGCCCGTCCGCGTCGCACCGGCCGCACCGTCGAGTCCCAACGGTGAGCGCCTCGGAGTCGCTGCCGCCGCTGCCCTCGCCATGTCCGAGCGCGCCCTCGGCCGCCTGCGGAGCAAGGCCGCGTGACGAAGCCGCCTCCCGGGAAGCGGTCCGGCAGCCTCGTCCGGTTCCGTCAGACGCGGCCGCTGAAACTGCGCCTGATCGATGCCGTGACCCTGGCGGCGGCCGGGCTCCTGGTGCTGAAGGTCGCGGCCATCGCGGTGGAGGAATCGAAGCCGCAGCCGGGGGCAACGATGCCGGAGTTCGCGCGCGTCCTCGCCAGGGCCCGCACCAATTACGAACCCTACGACCCGTCCACCACCGGCTCGGTGACGCCGAAGGAACCCGAAAAGCCGGGTCCGGAACCCGAGAAGCCGGTGCCGCGTCCACCGCCGCCACCGGAGCCGATGCCGGCGTCCGAGCGCGCCATCCTCGAGCGCCTCGCCGCCCGCCGCGATACCCTCAAGCAGCGCAGCGAGGCGCTCGATCTCCGCGAGCAGCTGATCGGTACCGCCGAGCGCAAGCTGGAGGAGGGCGTCGATACGCTGAAGCAGGGTGAGGACAAGGCCGAGGGGGGCAGCGCGCAGCGGACCGAAACCGAGCGGGCCGCGCTGAAGAACATCGTCACGATGTACGAGACGATGAAGCCGAAGGACGCCGCGCGGGTGTTCGATCGGCTGAACCTCGACGTCCTCGTGCCCATCGTCCTAGCGATGAATCCGCGCAAGATGGCCGAGGTGCTGGCGCTGATGCAGTCGGAGCCCGCGGAGAAGCTCACCGTGGCCCTGGCCAACCGGGCGCGCGGGCAGGGCGGTGGCCCGGCGGCCACGGTCGCGGCCGGTCTCGGTCCGAACGAACTCCCGGCGATCGACGCACCGACGCCCCCGCCCAGGCGCTGACCTCCCTAACGTTTGCGGACGGTCATCCACTGGGTTGTCCGGGCCTCCATTGCGCGTTCGTCCGCGCCCGACTAGGGGCAGGCATCCCGAGCGGATGAAATCCCCACCGCGCGGGTTCGGGGAGCCAAGCACGTGCCGTCCATCAGCCTGATCCGAATCCTCGCCGCCCTGAGCTTGGCCCTGACCGTCGCGGCCCCCGCCGCTGCGCAGGACGCCGACGCTCCGGCCGCCACCGAGGCGCCGGCCAAGCCGAAACCGCGCAAGGCAGCCCCGCCGAAGCCGGCTCCGGCAAAGCCCGCGGCGACCCCGGCCGCCACCTCCGCGCCTCCGACCGCCGCATTGAGCTGGCCAACCGGGGCAAGCTCCCTCAGCGAGGTCTATGGCGACTGGACCGTGACCTGCGCGAAGGCCGAAGCCAACGCCAAGACCGAATGCGCGATCATGCAGGCCCAGGGGGCCAAGGGTCGGCGCGAATTCGCGTTGGAGATTCGACCGCCGAACGATGGGCGCGCGCAGGGCTTCATTCTGATGCCGCTCGGCCTCGCCATCGAGCCCGGCATCTCGTTCAAGCTCGACGAGGCCGTGCTCGGCAAGGGCGCGCCCTATCTGTCCTGCAGCCAGGAGGGATGCCTCGTGCCCATCAGCCTTCCCACCCTGGCGACCGACACGATGAAGACCGCCAAGAACCTGCTGGTCTCCGCGACGAAGCCGGAGGCCAAGGAGCCCGTGACCATCACGGTGCCCCTCGAAGGGTTTGCCAACGCTCTGGCCCGCGCCATCGCGCTGACGAGCTGAGGCGGACCACGGCGGAGCCGAACCCGAGGAGCTTGCCTATGAAGAGATCGGCCCTGCTGACCCGAAGCCTGATGACCCTGATGGTAGCCGGAGCCCTGGCAGCCCCGGCGCTGGCCCAGGAGGAACGACCGCCCGAGAAGCCGCCCGGCCCCCCGCCGACGGCCGCCGAGGCCAAGGCGGAGCGCCAGAAGAACAGCGCGGCCAAGCTTTCCGGCCTGCTGGCCTTCGTGGAGACCTATTGCCGCGACCTCAAGCCGAACACCGAGCGCCTAAATGCCGTCGTCGCCGGGCTCGGTGTCGCGCCCGACGATCTTGCCCAGGGTGACCTGAACCTGCGCAGCCGGGCTTATACGGAGATCTACACCAAGGACATTTCCGCCAATTGCACCCGTGCCGCCGAGAATTTCGGCGAGACCGGCCGGACGATCCCGGGTCTGATCGTCAAACGTTAGCGGTCCGGACAAAGCGGCACTGCGTCTTAAGCGCCCGTTAGCCTCGACGGGCGAGAGTGACCGGATAGTGCGGCGTAAGGCGGATCGGCTCGGCTGCGAGTCGCTTCGCCCCTTGGGTTTGGCGTATCCTGCGATGGCTCTCGATGCCGGTATCGCGACACGACGGCGCCGGCTTCGGGCCGGCCTCGCCGCGATCTCGATCGTGGCCGCGACCCTCTGCGGAGGGACGGACGCGACCGCCGCACGCCTCACGGCGATCAAGGGCGCGCAGATCGAACGCTACGGGCGGCTCGTGCTGACTTTCGATGGCCCGGTTTCGGTCAAAGCGCGGACATCCGGGTCCGTGCTCGTCCTGGGTTTCTCGGAGAAAGCGAGCGCCGGCCCTGAGCGAGTCGCCGCCGAGATGCCGGACTACGTCTCAGCCGTGCGGCGCGATCCCGACGGCTTGGGCCTACGGCTTGCGCTGCAACGCCCCTACCGCGTGAACGTCCAGGAGGCAGGAGAGAAGGTCTTCATCGATCTTCTGCCGCAGGACTGGAGCGGTCTGCCGCCAGCCCTGCCGCCGGAGGTCGTGGCCGAACTGTTCCGGCGGACCCAGTCCGCCGAGGCGGCCCTGCGGGCGGCACGCCCCCCTGCCGAACCAAGGACCCTGCGCCTGGAACTGGCTCACCTTCCGACGCTCACCCGCCTGAGCCTGCGTGCACCGGCGTCTGCCGCACCGCGCTTCGAGGCCGTCGGCCCGGCCACACGCCTGATGATTCCGGGGGCTTGGCGGATCGACGAACTCGCCACCAGGGGGCGCTTGAAACCGTCCATCGAGAGCTTGGCGGTCGAGGGGGACGAGACCGGCGCCCGCCTGCTCGTCACCCCGGCAGACGGCTACGAGATCCGAAGCTTCAGCGACGAGGACGGTGCAACGATCGACGTGGTCCGTAAGGCCGCCGAAAAGACAAAGCCCACCGTGCAGGCTGCAAAGGCGGGGGAGGGCGCTGAGCCCGTCGGTGAAGCCAAAACGGCCGAGACGAACACAACGGGGGGCAGGGCAGCGGAGGCCAAACCCGAGAAGGCACCGCAGCGGTCGCCGGGCCAAACCGCGGAAACGTCCGGATCTACGCCAGCAACGCCCCCCCCCGAAGTGGTTCAGCGCCCGAGTGGACCAGGCCTCGCGTTCCCATTCCAGACCCTGCCGCCGGCCGCCTTGTTCGAGCGCGCGGGCATCGCCAATCTGGTCTTCGAGACCACGGAGCCGGTCGTCGTCCCGACCGGCGATCCCATGCTCGCCCCACTCGGTTCGCCGACGCGAACCGGTCGGATCGTGACCCTTCGCTTTCCCGTTCCGCGCGACCGGCTGCTGGACCTCGTGCCCATCGGTCCTGCCGGGGCTCCCACCGGGTGGGAATTGGTGGCCGGCGAGAACCTGTCTGCGAGCGACGCTCTCTCGGCGATTCGTGTCACGGATGCGGCCGGGCGGATCAGTGTCGGCGTGCGCCTTCCGAACCCGGGGGTCTCCTCCTGGCTCAGCCTTGACGGGGAGCGCATCGCCGTGGTTACGGGCCGGGGTCCGAAACCAGCAGGGATTCCGAAGCGTCAGGTCTTCGTCGACTTCGAGTTGCTACCGAGCCGGCAGGGGGTCGCAGTCCTGGCGCAGGCGGACGACCTCCTCGTGCGGCCGGACCTCGACGGGGTCGCGATCAGTCGGGAGAGCGGCATGGCCGTCTCCGGCGTCGCGCGGCCCGCCGATGCGCCCCTGGCGACGCTCAGCGACCTCGCCGTGGACCGGGGCCCCTGGGAGGCCTCGCAGCGCGGCGACACCCGCGAGTTGATCCGCGACCAGCTTCAGGCGGCTGCGGAGGCCCCGCGCGCCGCGCGTGGACCGCTTCGGATGGTCCTGGCGCGCACGATGCTCGCCAATCGGCTCTCCCTGGAAGGCCTCGGTGTGCTCAAGACCGCCTTCGGCGATGATCCCGTCCTGGCCGGCCAGCGCGACATCCCCATGCTCACCGTGATTGGAAACGCCCTGATCGGGCGCACGACCGACATGCGCTCGGGTCTGGCCGTCGAGATCCTGAGGAACGATCCCGAGGCGCGGCTGTGGCAGGGCTATCTCGAAGCCCTTGAAGGCCGCTGGAGCGCCGCGGATACCTCGTTCCGGGCGACCGCGAGCGTGCTCGACCGGTACCCCGACGATCTCCAGGCCCTCCTGCGGACCGCGGCCGCCGAGGCTGCGGTCGAGACCGGAGACTGGGACGGGGCCAACCGCCAGATCGTTGCGGCCGCGCGCGCGGCGGACCGCCCGACCCAGGAACGTCTGGCCTTGCTGCGCGCCCGGATCGACGAGGTCACTGGCCAGACCGTGGCCGCCCTCGATGCCTATCAGCGTCTCAGCGAGAGCGGAGAGGCGGGGGTGGCCGCCTCGGCTCGCCTGAGGGCCACCGTGCTGGGACACGCGGCCGGCAAGATCACGGTGGCGGATGCCATCGAGCGCCTGGAGTTGCTGGCGCTGTCCTGGCACGGCGGCGACCTCGAACCGCGGACCTTCTCGGCCCTGGCCAAGCTCTACGTCGAAGCAGGACGCTGGCGCCAAGCGATGATGACGGCCCGCCGCGCCGATTCCATCGGCACGGATTCGCCGTTGGTGCGCGAGGTGCACGACATGGCCCAGGCCCTCTTCGAGGATCTCTACCTCGGCGAGCGCAGCTCAAAGCTGTCCGGGGTCGAGGCGCTGGCGCTGTATTTCGACTTCAAGGAGTTCGCTCCGCTGGGTCGCCGCGGCGACGAGATCGTCCGCCGGCTGTCGGATCGCCTCGTGGAGTTGGACCTCCTCGATTCTGCGAGCGAGCTTCTGCAGCATCAGGTCGACCATCGCCTCACCGGGCCCAGCCGCGCAGGCACGGCGGCGCGGCTCGCCGCCATCCGGCTCATGGACGAGAAGCCGCTGCAGGCTCTGCAGACCTTGGACGCCACCTATCTCCCGGAACTCCCCGAGGATCTGCGCCGGGCGCGGGCGCTGCTACGGGCGCGGGCCCTGTCTGATCTGTCCCGCACCGACGTCGCTCTTGAGACCATCGTGGGCGAGACGGGGCCGGATGCCGACCGTCTCAGGGCGGACATCCTGTGGACCGGCCGGCGCTGGCGCGAAGCCGGGGAGGCGCACGAGGCGCTGGTCGGCGATGCCTGGCGTCGCCGCGTGGCCCTGGACGACGCCGCCCGCACGGATATCCTGCGCGCGGCGATCGCCTACGGACTCGCCGGCGAGACCCTCGGTCTCGAGCGCCTGCGCGCCAAATTCGCGGGTCCCATGGCCGAGAGCGTGGATGCCCGCACCTTCGCCCTCCTCGCCCAGGCCAACGCCGTCCGCACCGCGGGCTTCCGCGAGATCGCACAGAAGGCCACGAGTGCCGAGACGCTTCAGGCGTTCCTCTCGGAATACCGCAAGCGCTATCCCGAGAGTGCCGTGCCCGCACCTGGCAAGCGCGAGACGGATGCGCGGGCCGACGCCCTGGCGAGTGCGACTCCGCCCGGCTGAGCGCCAACCAGCGACCCACCGGCCATGCGGCGTAAAAGCCTGAAGCGATTCGCCGAATTCTGCTGCTTTGGGCGCAACAAACGCGCCTGGGCGACGTTCTGCCTCCAATCCCAATCACCCGTGCGGCTTACGTTCCAGCCCGGCACAGCAGAGGCCTTCCCATGCTCACGGAACCGCTCGATACCAACGCCGGAAAGACCCACCTCGACATCTTCGACACGCAGCAGCGCAGCGCGATGGCCACGCGTCTCGGAGTGTCGGAAGATCGCCTGAAGCGTGCCGTGCGCCTCGTCGGCAATCGCATCTCGACCCTGAAGAGCTACCTGGAGCGCTGAGCGCTCGAACCGGCATCTGACGACACGGAAGGGCGCTCTCGGGCGCCCTTTTTCATGCGCGTTCACGAGCACAGGCGGTGCGTCAGGTCCCGTAGCTCTGCACCAACGAGCCCGCCACCAGGGTCCAACCATCGACGAGAACGAAGAAGATCAGCTTGAACGGCAACGCCACGGTTGCTGGTGGCACCATCATCATGCCGACGGCCATGAGGATCGAGGCGACGACGAGGTCGATGATCAGGAAGGGGATGAACAGCAGGAAACCGATCTCGAAGGCACGGCGCAATTCAGAGATCATGAAGGCCGGCGTCACCACTTCGAGGCCCACGGCTTCGGGACCGGCCGGAACGGGTGCCTTCGCCATATCCAGGAAGAGCTTCAGATCTTTCTCGCGGACGTTCTTCAGCATGAAGGTCTTGAAGGGCGCCGAGGCGCGCTCGAAGGCGACACTTTGCGTGATCTGCCCGGCGATCAGCGGCTCGATGCCAGTGCGATAGGCCTCGCGCCCGACGGGTGCCATCACGAAGGCGGTCAGAAAGAGTGCGAGGCTGGTGACGACCGCGTTCGGCGGGGCGCTCTGGGTCCCGAGCGCCGAGCGCAGAATCGATAGCACCACGACGATCCGGGTGAAGGACGTGGCCATCACCAGCACCGAGGGCGCCAGTGCGAGAACGGTGAGGAGCGCAACGAGCTGGAGGGCCCGTTCGGTCACCCCGCCGGTGCCGAGATCGACCGACAGGCTCTGGGCCTGCACCGCCGTCGCGGCACCGGCCAGCCCCAAACCGATCAGGATCGGCAAGCACAAGCGTCTCGAAGGGAAGGAGCGGGGTTCGGTCATACCGGTTCCGGACGACGCGGCGCAACGCGGCCGCGCGCCCCTCATAGCATTGGCGCCCCGGCCCGCATCCCCGATCGGGCCCACGCGATCTCCACCGCTACGGACGAGCGCGGATCCGAGATGGCCCCGGGACCCGGCTACTGCTTGCGATCGAGGGGCCGCCCAAGCAGCCGCGCGAACTCCGCTTCGATTTCTTCGACGGAGAAGGGATTGGGGCTGGCCGGCGCCTTTGCGGGGGCAGGCGCAAGAGGGGGCGGGGGTGTGGTCGGCGCTGGAGAGGGTGGCGCTACGATCACCGCCGGGGGAGCGGTGTCTTCGGCCTTCGGCGCATCGGCGACCACCGCGTGCATCACCGGGTCGGGCTCGATCGGCGCAGGCGGAGGCGAAGACGGCGATTCCAACGGCGCAGCCTCGGGCTCCGGCTCCTCGATTCGATCGGCAAAGAGCGCGTCGTCGACCGCAGGCTGCGGTTCAACGGTCGTCCGCTCGTTCGATGTCGGTGTCTCGGCGGTGGCCGCCATCGCGGCGGCGATGGGATCGATGGCGGGCGCCCCCGGGAGCGGGACCCGGTTCACCTCCGGCTGGGGTGCGGGGCGCGCCTCTGATGCGTCAGGCGCCCCTTCCCGCATTTCAGGCATGCCAGTCTCAGCCACGGGAGGCTGAATCGGCATGGCGGGACGGACCGCGGCCGCCGGCCTGCGCAGAGCCTCCTCCAGCTGCCGTGCCATGTCGGAGAGGATCGCGGCATCGACGCCGCGGGCTGCAGGGGCCGAGACGGGAGGGGCCGAGACGGGAGGTGCCGGCGCGGCGCCGGGCTCCGCGGGCATGGCGCGACCGGCTTCGGGTTCGGATCCACGCTCCGGTAGGCCGACGCGGTCCGCGATCGCCGCCGGGACAAAATTCGCCAGGGAGGGCGGCGTCCGGCGCATGACGCGGGCAAGCTGGGAGTCGCGCTGTCGCGGCGCGGCCGGCTCCGGTACCGAGACATCCGGCATGGCCTCCGGGGCCGACGCACGCGAGCGATCACCCAGCGGCGGGGCCGCCTCGTAATTCGCGCGGTGCGGTGGCACCGCCATCTCGAAGGCTGGCTCACGATAGGGGGCAACGGGTGGGGCGGCCGGCGCCAGGCTGGGGACCGGACCCTGCTGGGGCACCGGCGGCTCCGGCATCGTATTCAGCACCGGCTCGGGCGCCTCGTCGAGCGCGGCCTCGTCGGACGCCATCCGGGCGCTCATACCCCGCAGGATGTTGCGCTCGATGACGACGTCGTTGGGGCCGCCCACGAGAAGCAGGTGCTCGACGTTGTCGCGCCGCAGCAGGATCAGCTGCCGCTGACGGTCGAGCTCGTAGATGTCGACGATGCCGAGGCGCGGCTGGCGGCCGCGGGGAGAATTCTTGCTGGAGAGGGGCGATCCCTTTCCACCGAGCCGCCGGACCAGGAAGACGCCGGCTGCGAGAATGAGGAAGATGACGACGAATATGATGGCGAACTGGAGGGGAAACGAGCCATCCGAGCTGAAGAACGATGACAAGACCGGGGTCTCTCGCTTTTGGGGCTCGTGGCCCGACGCAACACTGGAAAAACCAGTATCATGTCCGGCGCCAGCACGGGCAATAACGTTAAAACTTCGTTAACAGCCCCTTTGGCCAAGCGAATTTCGCCAGCTCCAGGCAGGACTTGCAGATCGTGAGGACGCCCCGCCGCCCGATCCGATCACGGAGCGGCGGGGCGTGCCGTGTCTCCACGGCGAAGCCGATACGCAACGCGGCCTGGAGTGACAGTGCCCCTCTGCCGTTAGCGGTCCATCAAGCGCACCTCCGAGGCTCGTCTCGAAACGGGACCCGCCACCGCTCCTGACGCGTTGGATGAGCGGCACAGCCGGAGGTGTTGCGAGATGGTATCCGTGGAAGACCAGCATCAAGCGCATTTGCGCGACGCGGTCGCGTTGGCGCGTGACAACGTTCTCGGGGGCGGGCGCCCCTACGGCGCCTTGATCGTACGCGATGGCGAAGTGCTGTCGCGGGCGGTCAACACCATCGCGATCACCCAGGATCCCACCGACCACGCCGAGATGGTGGCGATCCGGGAGGTGAGCCGTCGCCTCGGGCGCCCGAAGCTCGACGGCTGCATCGTCTACGCCAGCGGTCGTCCCTGCCCGATGTGCCATGCGGCCATGCGCTTGGCCGGCATCAAGCAAGCCTACTTCGCCTACAGCGCGGAAGAGGGCGAGCGGCACGGGCTCCTCGGCGCCGGCATCTACGCCGAACTCTGCCAGCCCCTGGGCGACCAACCGATGCGCGTGGAGCACCACCCCGTGGAGGTGGAGGACCATCCCTATGTGCTCTGGCGCGACCGGCAAGGTGCATCCGAGAAGGGATGAGGCGATGACCGTTCCGCGTTGGATCCCCTTCCTCGCCGCCGGCCTGTTCCTGGCCGCCGCCATCACCCTCGGCGCTCTCTGGAGCCAAGGCGCCCTTCGCCATCCCAGCGAGGATGCCCGGTCTGCCGCCGCGCCCGCCGCGTGCGCTCCCCTCAACCCGAGTGGGCCACCGCCTCCTGAGTGCCCACAGGCGAAGCCACCGACGCAGAGGACTCCCTGAGGGACGTCCCTTTTTGAATGGGGACACCCGGGATTTAACCGGGTGTTAACCATGGGGGCGGCAGATTTTGCCGGTCCCACCGGGCAGATTCTTCCGGGTGAGGGGAGGGTCCAGCCCATGTCCGTCACCGACCTGCCCATTCTCGGCATGCTGCGCACGCGGATGCAGTGGCACCAGACGCGCCAGAAGCTGCTGGCCGAGAACGTGGCGAATGCCGACCTGCCCGGCTTCCAGCCCCGGGACCTCGCCAGCCCCGACCTTGGACGGTCCGGTCCCGTCCTGTCGCAGCCGCAGGGTGCCACGACGAGCAGCAGCCTCGCGGTGACCAACGTGTCCCACATCGCCCTGGGCGGAGGCCCGGACGGACCCGGAGCCGATCCGCGTCGCGTGAAGGGGTTCGAGATCCGTCCCAGCGGAAACGGCGTCAATCTCGAGGAGGAGATGATGAAGGCCGGCGACAACCAGGCGGATTATCAGATGGCCGCGTCGCTCTACCAGAAGAGCCTCGACACCATCAAAATCGCTATCGGCAAGCGCTGAGCGGCCCTTCAACGACTCACGGAGCGCGCCATGGACTTCCTCAAATCCCTCACCACCGCCGCCTCGGGCCTGAAGGCTCAATCGAGCCGGATGCGGATCATCGCCGAGAACATCGCCAACGCGGATTCCGCGCCGACCACCGTGGGTGGCCAGCCCTACCGCCGCAAGATCCCAACCTTCACCCAGCAGGTCGACCGCGAGACCGGCGCGTCGCTGATCGAAGCAGGACGGGTGCGCCGCGATAACTCGCCTTTCCGGACCAAGTACGACCCGGGCAATCCGAGCGCCAACGCCAGGGGGGAGGTGGCGATGCCCAACGTCAACGGCCTGATCGAGAACATGGACATGCGCGAGGCCCAGCGCTCCTACGAGGCCAACCTCAACATGGTCACCGCCACCCGCCGCATGGTCGCCAAGACCCTCGAGATCCTCAAGGCCTGACCGCCGTTCCGCCGCCTGAAAGTCCGCCGTCATGACCAGCAACGCCTTCGCCGCCGGCGCCTACGCGGCGATCCAGAACATCGGCGCCAAGGGTCCTCCGAAGATCGCACCGGCTACCGGCGCGTCGGGGTCGAACTTCACATCGCTCCTGACTTCCACCCTGGACAACGTCGGCGAGGCGGGACGCAAGGCCGACAGTCAGGCGCTCGCCGTCGCGGGCGGCAAGGCGAACGTCGTCGACGTGGTGACGGCGGTGGCCGAGAGCGAGACCGCCCTCCAGACTCTCGTCGCCGTCCGCGACCGGGTGATCTCGGCCTACGAGGAAATCATGCGGATGCAGATCTGAGCGGTTGCGGATCACCGATCCCGGAACCGCTGTCCGAGACCTTCCTTCCGCGCTCCGACGCCTTCCCCGTCCGCAAGAATTCCGCTTTCCCGAAAATTGTCTGCGCCCACCCAAGCCTTCCGCCCAGACGCGAGATGACACCCCATCCATGACCGGTCTCGCCATCATCGACGTCGCCCGCGACGGCATCTTCGTCTTCCTCAAGGTGGCGGGGCCGATCATGCTGGTCGCCCTCGTGGTGGGCCTCGTGGTCTCTCTGTTCCAGGCCCTGACACAGATCCAGGAGCAGACCCTGATCTACGTGCCCAAGATCGTGGCGGTGTTCGCGACGCTCCTCTTGATGCTGCCCTTCATGGGCGATGCCCTCGGCAGCTACATGGCTCGGATCGCGGCCCGCATCGTGTCCGGCGGCTGAAGCCTGCTATGACAGGGCATGAACCTCCTCCTGCCGGGCATCGCGGCGGCCTTTCTTCTCACCTTCGCGCGCATCGGCACCCTGGTGATGCTGATGCCGGGCGTGGGCGAACAATTGGTCTCG
The DNA here is from genome assembly GCF_002917135.1 of Methylobacterium sp. V23. Lineage (NCBI taxonomy): Bacteria > Pseudomonadati > Pseudomonadota > Alphaproteobacteria > Hyphomicrobiales > Methylobacteriaceae > Methylobacterium > Methylobacterium sp. V23. Next base: position 46,679 of record NZ_PDHT01000017.1, on the reverse strand, counting down.
CCGCGGCTGCGCCTCGCCTTCGCGCTGCTGCTCTCCCTGATCTTGTTTCCCACGGTACGGCCACTCCTGCCGATGCAGGGCGGCGCCATCGCGGGGCCGGGCCTGATCGCGCTGCTTATCGGCGAGCTGCTGGTCGGTCTGGTGCTCGGCCTGACGGTGCGGATGGTTCTCGCCGCGCTTCAGACCGCCGGCATGATCATCTCGCAGCAGCTCGGGCTCTCCTACGCCATGACCGTGGATCCGACGCAGGGCGGGCAGCAGACGGCGATCGGCAACTTCCTGGCGCTTCTCGGCGTCACCCTGATCGTGGCGACCGACCTGCACCACGTCGCCCTCGACGCGATCGGGCGCAGCTATGTCCTGCTCCCGCCGGATGGCGTCCCGGGCATGGGCGAGGCGGCGAGCCTCGCGTTGAAGGCGATCGCGCGCGGCTTCTCCCTCGGCGTCCAGATCTCGGCCCCGTTCATCGCCTTCGGCATCCTGTTCAACGTGGGGCTCGGCGTGCTGGCGCGCCTGATGCCGCAGATGCAGGTGTTCTTCGTGGCCGTGCCGGCCTCGGTGCTGATCGGCATGCTGCTGCTCCTGGGGAGCCTCGGCGTGATGATGGGCGTCTTTCTCGACGATATCGGGCGCTACCTGGCGGACCTCGCCGGGCGCTGAGCCCCCGCGCGGAGTTCTGAGCCGTGGCGGACGATTCCGATCCGGAAGACAAGACAGAAGACCCGACTCCGCGGCGGATCGAGAAGGCGATCGAGCAGGGCAACGTCCCGAACAGCCCCGAGATCAACACCTTCTTCATCCTGGCCGCCTTCACCATGGCGCTGCTGATGGCCTCGGGCATGATCGCCAAGGACTTGGTGGCGAGCCTGCGCGGCTTCCTGATGAACGCCTCTGCGGTCCCTGCCGACCCGGCGGCCTATTCCGAGATGGGATTGCGCACGCTGATCATCTGCGCCCAAGCCCTCTGTATACCAGTGGGTCTCGTCCTGGTCGCGGGCCTGGCCGCCGGTCTCATCCAGCATCCGTTCGTCTTCAGCACCGAAGCGCTCGGCCCGAAATGGGACCGGGTCTCGCCGATGGCCGGCGTCAAGCGCGTTTTCGGGATGGAGGCCCTGTTCCAGTTCGTGAAGGGACTGGCCAAGCTCGGCATGGTCGGGGTCGTGGCCGGAACCATCCTGTGGGGCGAGCGCGACCGGATGGAGGTGTTCGCCCGCCTCGACCCGAGCGCCGTCCTGGCCGCGATCCTGACGCTGGCCCTGAAGATGATGGCGGGCATGCTCGCGGTGTTCATCGCCATCGCGCTGGGCGACGCCGTCTACCAGCGCTTCCGCTGGCGCCAGCGCCTGCGCATGTCGAAGGAAGAGATGAAGCAGGAGCACAAGGAGAGCGAGGGCAGTCCCGAGGTGAAGGGCCGTATGAAGCAGATCCGCGCCCAGCGCGTGAAGAAGCGCATGATGGCCGCCGTGCCCACCGCCACCGTGATCGTCACCAATCCGACGCACTACGCGGTCGCCCTGCGCTACGAGGCCGGCATGACGGCCCCCGTCTGCGTGGCCAAGGGCGTCGACTCGCTCGCGCTCAAGATCCGTGCGGTGGCCAAGGAGCACGACGTCCCGATCCTCGAGAACCCGCCCCTGGCGCGGGCCCTCCACGCCACCGTGGAGATCGACGCGGAAATCCCGGCGGAGCATTACCGCGCCGTGGCCGAAGTCATTGGCTACGTGATGCGCCTGCGCCGGCGGGCCGCCTGAGGAGGCGCGCGTGAAGATTGGCGCTTGCGCTCGCCACGCTTTATGCACCCTCTTTCGTGAGAATTCTCGGCAACATACGCCGGTTTGCCCTTGCTGCGAGCGAAAGCGAGGCGCTAACCGGATGGGCTTCAGGGGTGGGTCGGCGGCGGATGGTTGAGTTCAGCGGACACGGGAAGCCCGCGTCGAACGCGATCGATCGTTCCGAGCGGCCCGGGCGCGTCGGGCTGCTCCTCGTGCTGGCAGGCCTGCTCGTCGGCGCCGCCGTGGGCCTGTCCTTCGTCGCGAGCGAGCAGGCGCAGCCGCTGATCCTCGGGCTGCTGGCGCTCCTCGCCATGGCGGGCGTGTTCTGCCTCTTCGCCCTCGCCATCGGGGCGATCCAGTTCGCCGGGCAGACCACGCGGGACGACATCACCAAGGCCATCGTCGACGCCGCGCCCGAGGGCGCGATCGTGGTCGAGGAGGGCGGGCGCCTGATCTACGCCAACGAATCGTACCTGCGCATCGCCGGCGGCGAGACCTTCGCCAGCCTGCGCCCGGTGGAGCGGGTCTTCGTCGGCTCGCCGGAGGTGTCGGAGGCGGTCTATCGCCTTGCCCAAGCCTCCCGCGACGGCCTCGGGCATGCCGAGGAGATCCGGATGGCGCCGCCTCCGGGCAGCGCGGCCGAGCGCGCCTTCGCCTGGTTCCGCATCAGCGTGCGCCCGATCGAGCGGCCGCGGCGCCCCGCGACCCTCTGGACGGTGAGCGACATCACCCACGAGCGCGAGCGCCAGGAGAACGTCTTCCAGGAACTCCAGCACGCGATCGACTATCTCGACCACGCTCCGGCCGGCTTCCTCTCGATCGATCCGACCGGCGCGATCGTCTACATGAACGCGACCCTGGCGGCCTGGCTCGGCTACGACCTGGCGACGGTCGGCTCCGGCGGATTGCGGCTGCCCGAGATCGCCCCCGGTGCCGACGTCCTGACCGCCTCCGAGGGCCTGCCGGGCGAGGTCCGGACCGATCGCTTCGACCTCGACCTGCGCCGCCGCAACGGCCATCCGCTGCCGGCGCGCCTGTACCACCGGGTCGCCTTCGGCCAGGACGGACGGCCCGGCCCGTCGCGCACCTTCGTGCTCAACCGCTCGGCCGGGGCCGAGAGCGACGAGCCGCAGCGCGTCGCCGAGGTGCGGCTCGCGCGCTTCCTGAACAACAGCCCCATCGCCATCGCGACCCTCGACCAGAGCGGCCACATCGCCCGGGCCAACGCCTCGTTCGCCCGGCTGTTCGGCGGGCTGCCGCGGCAGGCCCTGCCCGACGGGCGCAACGACCTCCAGGGCGAGCCCACCATGTGGGATGCGATCGCCGAGCGCGATCGCGCCGGCCTCGAGGCGGCCCTGGGCAAGGCCGCCGCCGGCCTCGTCGAAGTGCAGCCCATCGAGATCGCGCTCTCGGGTCCCGGCAACCGGTCGGCCCGCGTCTGGCTGAGCCCGGCGGGCGGCGAGCCCGCCGGCGGCCGGGGAGACGAGGCCGAGCAGAGCGATCGCGAGCGGGTCATCCTCTACGCCCTCGACACCACCGCCCAGCGACAGCTCGAGCAGCAGGTGGCGCAGGCGCAGAAGATGGACACGGTGGGCCAGCTCGCCGGCGGCATCGCCCACGATTTCAACAACGTGCTCCAGGCGATCATCGGCTACTCGGACCTGCTCCTGGCCAGCCATCGGCCGACCGATCCGGCCTTCCAGGACATCATGCAGATCAAGCAGAACGCGAACCGGGCCGCGAGCCTGGTGCGCCAGCTGCTCGCCTTCTCGCGGCGCCAGACCCTGCGCCCGGAGGTGATGAGCGTCGGCGAGGCCCTGTCGGACCTGACGCTCCTGCTCAAGCGCCTGCTCGGCGAGCGGGTGGACCTCGACCTGAAGCACGGGCGCGACATCTGGCCGATCAAGGCCGACGTGAACCAGTTCGAGCAGGTGATCGTGAACCTCGCGGTGAACGCGCGCGACGCGATGCCGGAGGGCGGCCGCCTGCTGATCCGCACCGCCAACGTCGTCGACGAGGCGGTTCCGAGCGAGAACCGCCTCGGCATGCCGGTCGGCGACCACGTGCTGATCGAGGTCCTGGACACCGGGCAGGGCATCCCGCCCGACGTCATGGAAAAGATCTTCGAGCCGTTCTTCACGACCAAGGAGATCGGCAAGGGCACGGGCCTCGGCCTCTCGACGGTGTTCGGCATCGTCAAGCAGAGCGGCGGCACCATCGACGTGCGCTCCACCGTCGGGGAGGGCACCGCCTTCCGGATCTACTTCCCGCGCCACGTGCCGACGGCCGAGCCTGCGCCCGAGCCGGAGCTCGCATTGCCGCCCGCGACGGCGCAGTCGACCGCCGCCATCGCCGCCACGCGGCTCAAGGGTGCCCCGGACCGGCCGCGAGCGGAGGGCGAGAAGCCCGCCCCCCGCAAGCCGGCCCCGGACCATACCGGCCAGGGCGTGATCCTGCTGGTGGAGGACGAGGACCCGGTGCGCGCCGTCAACAGCCGGGCCCTGTCGGCCCGCGGCTACACCGTGCTCGAAGCGGCCTCGGGACTCGATGCCCTGCGGATCATCGCCGAGACCACCGAGACCATCGACCTCGTCGTCTCCGACGTGGTGATGCCCGAGATGGACGGGCCGACCCTGCTGCGCGAGCTGCGCAAGCAATCCCCCGACCTCAAGGTCATCTTCGTCTCGGGCTACGCCGAGGACGCCTTCCGCAAGAACCTGCCCGACGGCGAGGATTTCAACTTCCTGCCCAAGCCCTTCAGCCTGAAGCAGCTCGTCGAGACGGTGAAGGAGACCATCGCCCGCTGAGGCGCGACACCGGAGGATTCGTGGCCCGCGACGCGCGAATTCTCCGGTGTCGGCCTTGCCGAATGAGAACAAAACGGGTACACAATCAGCAACCGAGGCGCATTGAGCCTTGCACCGCCCCCATGCATAAGGATGCCGACGAATGGCCCAGCCCGCGCTGAAAGTTGTGGAATCCCCGATGGTGGACAAGGACAAGGCGAAGGCGATCGACGCCGCGCTGTCGCAGATCGAGCGGGCCTTCGGCAAAGGCTCGATCATGCGCCTGGGCAAGAACGACAAGGTCCAGGAGGTGGAGGTCGTCTCCACCGGGTCGCTCGGCCTCGACATCGCCCTCGGCGTCGGCGGCCTGCCCCGCGGCCGCGTGATCGAGATCTACGGTCCGGAATCCTCGGGCAAGACCACGCTCGCCCTGCACACCATCGCCGAGGCCCAGAAGAAGGGCGGCGTCTGCGCCTTCGTCGACGCCGAGCATGCCCTCGACCCGGTCTACGCGCGCAAGCTCGGCGTGCAGCTCGACGATCTCCTGATCTCGCAGCCCGACACGGGCGAGCAGGCCCTGGAGATCACCGACACGCTGGTGCGCTCGGGTGCCATCGACGTGCTGGTGGTCGATTCGGTGGCGGCCCTGACGCCGCGCGCCGAGATCGAGGGCGAGATGGGCGATTCGCAGCCCGGCCTTCAGGCCCGCCTGATGAGCCAGGCCCTGCGCAAGCTGACCGGCTCGATCTCGCGCTCGAAGTGCATGGTCATCTTCATCAACCAGATCCGCATGAAGATCGGCGTGATGTACGGCAGCCCGGAGACCACCACGGGCGGCAACGCGCTGAAGTTCTACGCCTCCGTGCGCCTCGACATCCGCCGCGTCTCAACCCTGAAGGATCGCGACGAGGCCATCGGCAACCAGGTCCGCGTCAAGGTCGTGAAGAACAAGGTCGCGCCGCCGTTCAAGCAGGTCGAGTTCGACATCATGTTCGGCGAGGGTGTCTCCAAGGTCGGCGAGCTCATCGATCTCGGCGTCAAGGCCGGCATCGTCGAGAAGTCCGGCGCCTGGTTCTCCTATGCCAGCCAGCGCCTCGGCCAGGGCCGCGAGAATTCGAAGGGCTTCCTGCGCGACAACCCGGAGATCGCGAACAAGATCGAGGCCTCGATCCGCCAGAATTCCGGCCTCGTAGCCGAGAAGATCCTCGAGAACGCCAAGCCGACCGAGGACGAGCTCGACGAGGGTGAGGCCTGAGGGGTTCGCTCGCGCGCCCGGGACCGGGTCGCGCGGCGCTCCGAACCAGAGAAAGGCCGCCGGGCACGTCGCCCGGCGGCCTTTTTCGTTCAGGACATCTCGATTCAGCCCGGAGGCAGAACGTCGACCTGGATGGCTGCGTAGTAGGCTGCCAGATCCGCGATTTCGCTGTCGCTGAGGGGCTTGGCCACGACGTTCATGATCTCGTTGCGCCGCGTGCCGTCCCGGTATTCCGTCAGGGCCTTCACGAGGTAGGGCTCGACCTGTCCCGACAGGTTCGGAGCCTCCGGAAGCTTCGAGACTCCGTCGAGGCCGTGGCAGGTCTGGCAGGCGACCGCCGCCTTGCGGCCGGCCTTGGCGTCCCCCGCCCACGCCCCCGTGGGCAGGAGCAGGATCGACAGGACGCCGAGGAGAACCGCCCGGACAGGCCGGGCCGTTCGGGAGACCGGCCGCACGCTCCTCGACCACACGCTGCTGGGCCGCGCGCTACTGGGCTTCATGGCTACTTGGCCTCGTAGGAGATGCGGTAGATCGCGCCCGCCGTGTCGTCGGCGACGAGGAGCGAGCCATCCAGGAGGACCGCGACGTCGGTCGGGCGGCCGAGATACTCGCCGTCCTGCGTCAGCCAACCCTCCGCGAAGGGCTTCGGGGCGCCGGCCTTTCCATCCTTGTCGACGGGCACGAACATGATCCGGGCTCCGAGCGGCTGGGTCCGGTTCCAGGAGCCGTGCTCGGCGGTGAAGATGCCGCCCTTGTAGGTGTCGGGGAACATGCGCCCGTTATAGAAGGTCATGCCGAGATCGGCCGCGTGGGGCGGCAGTTCGGCCTGCGGGAACACCACGTCCTTCGGCGGCGTCTCGTCCTTGTACTCGACGGTGCGGACATGCCCGCCGCCGAACCACGGGAAGCCGAAGTTCTCGCCGGCCTTGGCGATGCGATTCAGCTCGCCGGGCGGGATGTCGTCGCCCATGCCGTCGACCTGGTTGTCGGTGAACCACAGCGCCTTGTCGGCGGGGTTGAAGTCCATGCCCACCGAGTTGCGGATCCCGGTGGCGTAGACCTCGCGGTTCTTGCCATCGGCATCCATGCGGATGATGCCGCCGATGCCGGCCTTGGCGTAGAGGTCGCGCTTGGCCGCCGGAGGCACGTTATAGGGCTGGCCGAGGGAGATGTAGGTCTTGCCGTCGGGCCCGACCCGGCACATCCGGGCGGTGTGATTGTAGCTCTCCTCGGCGGCGGGGATCAGGTCGCCCTGCTTCACCAGCACGCCGGCCGCGACGTCGGGGCTCTCGTAGAAGAATTCCGCCGCCGGGAAGGACAGGACCCGGTTCTGCTCGACGATGGTCAGGACGCCGTCCTTCGAGAAGCAGACGCCGTTGGGGATCTTGAAATCGATGCCGGCCGCGAAGGCGCGAACCTCGTCGGCCACGCGATCCTTGTCGCGGTCCGTCACCGTGTAGACCTTGCTCTTGCGCGTCCCGACGAAGAGCACGCCGGCATTGGGTCCGACCGCGATCGAGCGGGCATCCGGCACCACGGCGTAGAGGTCGATCTTGAAGCCCTCGGGCAGCTTGATCTTGGACAGGGTCTTGCGGAGGGCATCGGCGCGCCGGCCGGTCTGCGGGATCTCCGGCGCTTCCGCGGTGCCGGTGCTCTGCATCCCCGTGAGCTTCTCGAGGGCGTCGGCCTTGGCCTTGGTCTCGGCGGGGGCTGCCCCCTGCGCGAGGGCGCCGGCGGTGAACGCCAGCGCGGCGCAGCCGGCGAGCAGCGTTGCGGTGAGGACCGATCGCATGGATGTCTCCCGAAGTCCGCCCGCATGATCGGGGCGGTTGAGCCCCGACGATATGCGCCTGCCGGGCGCGCCGGCAAGGGGAGGGCGAAGGCCGGGGTTCACGGCGCGCCGGCGGGAAAAATCCTCAGGGCGTGTAGGGCAGGAGCTTGATGAACAGGCCCCAGAGCACGAACAGGATGCCGACGATCGAGACCAGCCAGACCAGGGAGCGGACCTTCGGGATGCCGAAGCCGTAGACGGGCAGGTAGACCAGCCGGGCGAAGAAGTAGAGGTAGGCGCCGAGGACCACCGCCGTGTTGTGCCGGCCCGTCGCCACGCAGGCGAGAACGAGGGCGGCGAAGATCGGAAAGGTCTCGAGGAAATTCTTCGACGCCTTCTCGAGCCGGCTCGCGGCGCCCGTCACCGTGGGCGTCGGCCCCTCGCGGTTGCCGGAGGCCCAGCTGAAGCCGCCCCGCTGCTGCACGCCGCTCGCGGAGGCGGCGATGATGTGGACCAGACCGAGCAGGCAGGACCAGGCAAGAAGGCGTATTTCGACCGGCATCGCGGGTGTCCGTATTGGGAAGGGGCGGGATGCGTTCCTAGCTCGACCGTGCGCAAAAGCGAAACGACCGTGACTTGCGCCGGAACGCTCCTTATGAGTGCGCCAGCGCGGGACACTCCGAACTGGCGGGGCGCTCCGCGCGCGGCATGCGTGCGCGACCGACAGCCCGGCGCGTCCGCCTCCGGCGGCACCCTACGACAGAGTTGTGATGCGATGAGCGGCGTCAACGAGATCCGGTCGACCTTCCTCGACTACTTCGCGGCAGCGGGCCATGAAGTGGTGCCGTCGTCGTCGCTCGTCCCGCGCAACGACCCGACGCTGATGTTCACCAATGCCGGCATGGTGCAGTTCAAGAACGTCTTCACGGGCGTCGAGAAGCGGCCCTACGACCGGGCCACCACGGCGCAGAAATGCGTCCGCGCCGGCGGCAAGCACAACGATCTCGACAATGTCGGCTACACCGCCCGGCACCACACCTTCTTCGAGATGCTGGGCAACTTCTCCTTCGGCGACTACTTCAAGCCGCGGGCGATCGAGCTGGCCTGGAACCTGATCACCAAGGAGTTCGGCCTGTCGAAGGACCGGCTGCTGGTGACGGTCTATGCCGACGACGATGAGGCCGCCGATCTCTGGCGCAAGATCGCGGGCTTCTCGGACGACCGCATCATCCGCATCGGCACCTCCGACAATTTCTGGCAAATGGGCGATACCGGCCCCTGCGGCCCGTGCTCCGAGATCTTCATCGACCAGGGCCCGACGCTCCAGGGCGGCCCGCCCGGTTCGCCCGACGAGGACGGCGACCGCTTCCTCGAGTTCTGGAACCTCGTGTTCATGCAATACGAGCAGGTCGAGCCGGGCAACCGCCTCGCCCTGCCGCGCCCCTCCATCGACACCGGCATGGGGTTGGAGCGCATGGCGGCGATCCTCCAGGGGGTGAAGAGCAACTACGACACCGACCTTTTCCGCGCCCTCATCGACGCCGTCAGCCACGCGGTCGGTCGCCCGCCCGAGCCCGGCAACGTCGCCTCCTACCGGGTCATCGCCGACCACCTGCGCGCCGCCGCGTTCCTCGTGGCCGACGGCGTGCTGCCCGGCAACGAGGGCCGCGGCTACGTCCTGCGCCGCATCATGCGCCGCGCCATGCGCCACGCCGAGCTCCTCGGCTCGCGCGAGCCGATGATGTACCGCCTCGTGCCGACACTCCTGCGCGAGATGGGCCAGGCCTATCCGGAACTGACCCGCGCCGAGGGCCTCATCGGCGAGACCCTGCGCCTGGAAGAGACCCGCTTCCGCCGCACCCTGGAGCGCGGCCTCGCGATCCTCGACGCCGAGAGCCGTGACCTGAGCAGCGGCCAGAACCTCTCGGGCGAGACGGCCTTCACCCTCTACGACACCTACGGCTTCCCCCTCGACCTGACCCAGGACGCCCTGAAGGCGCGCGGCATCGGCGTCGACACGGACGCCTTCGGCCAGGCCATGGAGCGCCAGCGCAAGGCCGCCCGCGCCGCCTGGACGGGCTCGGGCGAGGCCGCCACCGAGACGGTCTGGTACGGCCTGAAGGAGCGCGTCGGCGCCACGGAGTTCCTCGGCTACGAGACCGAGAGCGCCGAGGGCATCGTCACCGCCCTGCTGCGCGATGGCGCCGAGACCGAGAGCCTGAAGGCGGGTGAAACCGGCCTCGTCCTCGTCAACCAGACCCCGTTCTACGGCGAGTCCGGCGGACAGGTGGGCGACAGCGGCACCCTGTCGGCGGCCGGCCTGACGGCGCGGGTCACCGCCACCGAGAAGAAGCTCGGTGAGCTCTTCGTCCACCACGTCACGGTGGACGAGGGCACGCTGTCGCTCAATCAGGCCGTGGAGCTCGCCGTCGACCATGGCCGCCGCGCCGCGATCCGGGCCAACCACTCGGCGACGCACCTGCTGCACGAGGCCCTGCGCCAGGTGCTCGGCGACCACGTCGCCCAGAAGGGCTCCCTCGTCTCCCCCGATCGCCTGCGCTTCGACTTCAGCCACCCGAAGCCCATGGACGAGGCCGAGATCCGCGCCGTCGAGGACATCGCCAACGCCGTGTTGCTGCAGAACACGCCGGTGGTCACCAAGCTGATGGCCGTGGACGAGGCGATCGAATCCGGCGCTCGCGCGCTGTTCGGCGAGAAGTACGGCGACGAGGTCCGCGTGGTCTCCATGGGCGCGCCGGTCGCGGGCGCGGGCGGGCGCTCCAAGGCCTTCTCGGTGGAGCTCTGCGGCGGCACCCACGCCGGACGCACGGGCGAGATCGGCCAGGTCTCGGTCGTGGCCGAGAGCGCGGTCGGTGCCGGCGTGCGGCGCATCGAAGCCCTGACCGCGGACGCCGCGCGGCGCCACCGCGCCGACGAGAGCCGGACGCTTGCCCAGATCGCCGGGCTGCTGAAAGCCGCCACCGCGGACGTGCCGGACCGCCTCGCGGCCCTGATCGAGGATCGCCGCCGGCTGGAGCGCGACCTGACCGACGCGCGCAAGAAGATCGCCATGGGCGGCGCGGGAGCGGGCAGCGACGACGGCATCGCCGAGATCGCCGGCGTGAAGGTCATGGCCCGGGTGGTCGAGGGCGTCGAGATGCGCGATCTCAAGAGCCTCGCCGACGAGGGCAAGACCCGCCTGGGCTCCGGCATCGTCGCGATCGTGGGCGTCGCCCCCGACGGCAAGGCCGGCCTCGTGGTCGGCGTCACCCCGGACCTGACGGAGCGCTACGACGCCGTGGCCCTGGTCCGGGCCGGTGCGGGGCATCTCGGCGGGAAGGGCGGCGGCGGACGCCGCGACATGGCCCAGGCCGGCGGCCCCGAGGGCGCGGGGGCCCAGGCGGCCATCGACGCGATCCGCGCCGCGCTCACAGCCTGATTCTCACGAGACCGCCCCTCCACCCCGTCCGGAGGGGCGGCAAGCGCTCAGTTCACGCGCTTCCAGGTCTGGCTCTTACAGAACACGCTCATCACGCAGCCCGAGACCTCGACGATGTCCGGCCCCTTGATCGTCAGGGTGCCGGCGTAGGTTTTGCCGTCGTTGGGATTGTAGAGCGTGCCCTCGTAGCCGCTCGCGCCGGCGGTACGGGTGTTCATGATCTGCACGCCGACGAGGCTGCGGGAGCGCAGGGACGGGTCAGGGTTCTTCGCGTCGAGCCCCGGACCCGCGACGCTCGCCAGCGTCCCGCAATAGCCGTTGCCGCAGCGGCTGATCCGCACCTTCGAAACCCCGGTCTCCGTCAGCCAAAGCCCCGTGGCGTCCCGCCCCTGCTGGGCCGAGGCCGCGCCGCCCAGCACAAGAGCGATCGCCCATCCGCAGCCTGCGCTCCGCAACACCCGTCCGGTGATCGCCATGTAGGAAGTCCTTGCCCTTCGCGTTGATCGGGCGAGGGGCATAGCCTGCGCCTTCCGCACTGGCCAGACCTTCGGTCGGCCGTGGCGGCAGCACCGCCTCGGGGACGGGCCAGGACGGCGGCGGCGCCGCCTCGGGGACGGGCCAGGACGGCGGCGGCAGCGCCTCGGGGGCGGGCCAGGACGGTGGCGGCGCCGCCTCAGGGACGGGCCAGGACGGCGCCGGTATAGACCTCGCCGACCTCACAGAGAGGCTGTCCATCCGCCCGCAGCAGGAGCGCCTCGATCGCGAAGAGCGGCTCGGCAAGCCCGGCGGTGTCCGGACGGTCCCCCGCAGGGAGGAGGCGCAGGGACAGGTTGCGGCGCGTGGGCGACAGGTCGTGCACGACGCGGCCGAAGGGCACCTCGCTGGTCTGCAGCAACCGGTTCATCGCGGGCGTCAGGCGCGATGGGACGTACCAGTTCTCCGCCTCCGACAGCACAAGAGCGCCGCAGGTCAGGCGGACCCGGCGGTAGCGCACCAGCGCGTCGCGCGGCACGGCGAGGCGCTCCCGCTGCGCCGGGCTCGCCGGACGCTCCGGTGCCGCGACGGGGTGCGCGATGAGGCCTGGTGCCTGGGCGAGCCCTCGGGCGCGGCACCAGTCCTCCAGAACCGCCGTGGCGCTCGGCCCGGCCCGGAGGCGGTCACACAGGTCTCCGAGGAGGGTCGCCGCAGCAGGGGTCGGGCCCGGGTCGCCGGGGAGGGACGTCGCCATGAACACCGAACCACGTCCAATTCACCCGCACCGCGCACCGTCGTGGCCGCTGCACGGGCGCGCACCGCACCGCCATACGCAGCACGTGCGGAAAGGTCTACGTCGATGTCGGGGCACGTCGCGGGGAAGACGTCGCGGGGAAGTTTGGTGGAGCCTAACGGGATCGAACCGATGACCTCTTCCATGCCATGGAAGCGCTCTCCCAGCTGAGCTAAGGCCCCACTCTCAACACCCGGGTTCTGGATCCCCCGAGGTGGTCGTCCGCACCGGAGAGGCCTAAGCCGCACCGGCGATGGCGGTGGCATACTGGGATCGGGCCGCCGCCTCAACCCCTATTTCGCGGCCCCGGCGATTTCCTCACCGATCGTGAGGCGTTCGCCATACAGGGGCCAAATGCACGAAACCGCGCGACGCGGATGCATCGAGCGGCGGCGGCAATGCGCGGGATCGTCGTCTGAGAGAGAGTTGGTGGAGCCTAACGGGATCGAACCGATGACCTCTTCCATGCCATGGAAGCGCTCTCCCAGCTGAGCTAAGGCCCCACTCTCAACACACCGGACATCTGGAAATCCCGGGGTGGTCTTCGTCGGCGGGCGCGTCGCCCGCCGCCGATAGCGGTCATGTACTGGGGCTTGTCCGCAGCCTCAACCCCCTTTGTGCCCCGCCGGCAAACTTTTTTGACGGCGGGCGGAGGCGGCGCTCGCGCGTCAGCTTTCCTCGTCGTTCTCGATATCGCCGTCGATCAGGTCGGCCACGTCGTCGTCACCGGTGTCCTCTTCCTCGAGGAAGGTGTCATCCGTATCGTCGTTGCTGTCGCCGTCGACGTCCTCGGTCGTCGTATCCGCGTCATCCTCGGCGGCTTCGACCTCGTCGAGGGACACGATCTCCGGACCGCCCTTCTCGGCGTCCGTATCCTCGTCGTCATCCGCCGGAACGGCGCTGGCACGGGCCGCGAGGGCCGGGGCGGCGCGGCTCGACGCTGCCGCGACCTGATAGATCGTTCCGCATTTCGGGCAGGTCGGCGGATCGTTGTCGAGGTCGTAGAACTTGGCGCCGCAGCTCATGCATTGACGCTTCAAGCCGAGTTCCGGTCTGGCCACGGGCGAACCTCTAGTACGTGCGATCTTTTGGGAGAGGCGCCCCGTTAGTCGCGTGGGACGCTCCTGTCAAATTCTCTTGCGGATTGCGTAGGTTCTGCGCCCGTATTCGGCCGTCCACGAGCGTTTTCGGGGCCGGACCGTCCGGGATGCACGCCCATCGGATGACGGCAGCGGCGACGCATGTTAACCGGCGCCATGATCGGCGCGCCTGCCCAGCCCGCAGGCGCTCCTGCGCCCAGCCGAAAAGTCGACGCCCGTGTCCCATGATTCCCCGCCACACCCCCTGACCGCTCATGCGGGCCTGCCCCTCCAGGGCAGCCTGCGGCCTCCGGGGGACAAGTCCATCTCGCACCGCGCGATGATTCTCGGATTGCTCAGCATCGGCGAGACCAATGTCGAGGGCCTACTCGAGGGCGATGATGTCCTGCGCACCGCGGCCGCCGCCAAGGCCCTCGGGGCCGACGTGGAGCGGGTGGGCGAGGGGCGCTGGCGCCTGCGCGGCGTCGGGATCGGCGGTCTCAGCGATCCCGAGGATGTGCTCGATTTCGGCAATGCCGGAACCGGCTCGCGCCTGATGATGGGCGTCGTCGGCGGCCAGCCCGTCACCGCGACCTTCGATGGCGATGCCTCCCTGCGCAAGCGGCCGATGCGCCGCATCCTGGATCCGCTGGTGCGGATGGGGACCGAGGTGGTGAGCGAGGAGGCGGGGGGCCGCGTGCCCCTGACCCTGCGCGGCCCCCGCGAGGCGATCCCCATCACCTACGAGACGCCCGTGGCCTCGGCGCAGATCAAGTCGGCGGTGCTGCTGGCCGCCCTAAACGCTCCGGGGACCACGACGGTGATCGAGGCGGCGGCCACCCGCGACCACACCGAGCGGATGCTGCGCCTGTTCGGCGCCGAGGTCACGGTGACGCCGCACGGCCCCGACGGACACGGGCGGACGATCACGCTCACGGGACAGCCCACACTGCGGGGCACCAAGGTGGTCGTGCCGGCCGATCCCTCGTCGGCGGCCTTCCCCCTGGTCGCGGCGCTGATCGTCCCGGGCTCCGAGGTGACGCTGGAAGGCGTCATGATGAACCCCCTGCGGATCGGCCTCATCACCACCCTGATCGAGATGGGCGCCGAGATCGAGCGCCTGCGCGAGCGGGAGGAGGGCGGTGAGACCGTCGCCGACCTGCGCGTGCGGGCAAGCCGCCTCAAGGGCGTCGACGTCCCCCCGGAACGCGCGCCGGCGATGATCGACGAGTACCCGGTGCTCGCCGTGGCGGCCGCCTTCGCGGAGGGCACCACGCGGATGCGCGGCCTGCACGAACTGCGGGTGAAGGAATCCGACCGTCTCGCGGCGGTGGCGGACGGCCTCAGCGCCAACGGCGTCGCCTACGTCGTCGAGGGGGACGATCTCGTGGTCCACGGCACCGGCGAACCGGCACGGGGCGGCGGCACGGTGGCAACCCATCTCGATCACCGGATCGCCATGGCGTTCCTGGTGATGGGCCTCGCCACCCGGGAGCCGGTCACGGTCGATGACGGCGCGATGATCGCCACGAGCTTCCCGAGCTTCCTGCCGACGATGCAGGACCTCGGCGGCCGGATCGAGGGCTGAGCGCGATGCCGATGGTGATCGCGATCGACGGCCCCGCCGCCTCGGGCAAGGGCACACTCGCCAAGCGCCTGGCCGCCCATTACGGCCTTCCGCACCTCGATACCGGCCTGCTCTACCGGGCGGTCGCCCTGACGGTGATCGATTCGGGGCGCAGCCTCGACGATCATCAGGCCGCGGCGCGGGCCGCCTCCAGCCTGATCGCGGACCGGCTCGCCGATCCGCGCCTGCGCGAGCGCGCCATGGGCGAGGCAGCCTCGCGCATCTCGGCGGTTCCCGCCGTGCGGGCCGCGCTCCTGGCGTGGCAGCAGCGCTTTGCCGGCGACGCCAGCGGCGCGGTGCTGGATGGACGCGATATCGGGACCGTGGTCTGCCCCAACGCCCAGGTGAAGCTCTTCATCACGGCCGCTCCCGAGGAACGCGCCCGGCGCCGGCACCTCGAATTGCTGCGCCGCGGGGAAGCCGCGAGCCTGGGAGCCATTCTCGACGATATCGTCGCGCGCGACGCACGGGATGCGCAGCGTTCCACGGCGCCCCTGAAGGCGGCGACCGATGCCGTCATTCTCGACACCACGGACCTCGATGCCGACGCGGCCTTCGCGGCCGCCCGCGCCATCGTCGATCGTGCCCGCCCGCATTAGGGCGGTCCGGGTCGCGGTTCGCCCCGGCCTCGCCGTTCGGTGGCAACCAACGCCTCGCCGGAGCCTGTCCGGCGAGACGTGACGTCGATCAGGCGCGCTGATCGATCGGGGTGTATTCGCGCTTGTCGGGTCCGATGTAGAGCTGACGCGGCCGGCCGATCTTCTGCGACGGGTCCTCGATCATCTCGGCCCACTGGGCGATCCAGCCGGTGGTGCGGGCCAGGGCGAACAGCACCGTGAACATCGATGTCGGGAAGCCCATCGCCTTCAGGGTGATGCCCGAGTAGAAATCGATGTTTGGATACAGCTTCTTCTCGATGAAGTAGTCGTCCTTGAGGGCGATCTGCTCCAGCTGCACCGCGACCTCGAGCAGCGGGTCATCCTTGATCCCGAGCTGGCCCAGCACCTCGTGGGTGGTCTTCTGCATGATGCGCGCGCGCGGATCGTAGTTCTTGTAGACGCGGTGGCCGAAACCCATCAGGCGGAAGGGATCGTTCTTGTCCTTGGCCTTGGCCACGTACTTGGCCACGTTCTCCGGGTGCCCGATCTCCTCGAGCATCTTCAGGGCCGCTTCGTTGGCGCCACCATGGGCGGGTCCCCAGAGGCAGGCGATGCCGGCCGCGATGCAGGCGAAGGGATTGGCACCCGAGGAGCCCGCGAGACGCACGGTCGAGGTCGAGGCGTTCTGCTCGTGATCGGCGTGCAGGATGAAGATCCGGTCCAACGCGCGCGCGAAGATCGGATTGACCTTGAACTCCTCGCACGGAACCGCGAAGCACATCCGCAAGAAATTGGAGGTGTAGTCGAGGTCGTTCTTCGGATACACGAAGGGCTGACCAATCGAATACTTGTAGGCCATCGCGGCCAGGGTGGGCATCTTGGCGATCATCCGCATCGACGCGACCATGCGCTGCTGGTCGTCCGAGATGTCGGTCGAGTCGTGATAGAAGGCCGAGAGGGCACCGACGCAGGCGACCATGATCGCCATCGGGTGCGCGTCGCGGCGAAACCCCTGGAAGAACCGGTTCATCTGATCATGCACCATGGTGTGGCGCGTGATGCGGTAGTCGAAATCCGCCTTCTGGGACGGGGTCGGCAGCTCGCCGAACAGCATCAGGTAGCAGGTTTCGAGGAAGTCGCCGTGCTCGGCGATCTGTTCGATGGGGTAGCCCCGATAGAGGAGAATGCCCGCATCGCCGTCGATGTAGGTGATCTTCGACTCGCAGGAGGCGGTAGAGGTGAAGCCGGGATCGAAGGTGAACTTGCCCGTCTTCGCGTAGAGCTTGCCGATATCGATCACGTCCGGCCCGATGGTGCCGGTCTTGATCGGAAGTTCGACGTGGTTGTCGCCCACGGTGATCGTGCTGGAGGCGCTCATGGAGACCTGGACCCTTTCGTGGCAGCGGGGCGGCGTCGGCCCGCGTGGCGATGCAATCGACCACCCGGGTCCGGGGTGCAAAGGCAGCGCATGCTGCACTTGCTCACACGAGCATGGGGGTAGCGGATCGGCGGACCGTCATCAACCGACGGCCCGGCTCACCTCGACGTCGAAGCGAGATCCGGGCCGATTTGTCATTCTTCCCCTCCAAACGCCAAAACGAACCGCCCCATGGGTGCCGTGCGCGTGTCAGTCGACCTGGTCGCGCAACCGGCCGAGACATTCCTCCCGGCCGAGCACGGCCATGACGTCGAAGACCGGCGGCGAGGTCGCCCGGCCGGTGAGCGCCGCCCGGAGAGGCTGCGCGATCTGGCCGAGCTTCAGGCCATTCGCCTCGGCAAACTGCCGGACCGCGCCCTCGGTGGCGGCGGCGGTCCAGTCGGGCAACGCCGCGAGGGCCGGCAAGAGGGCGGCCAGGCGCGTCCGGGCCTCGTCACCGAGCAAGCCCTTGGCTTTCTCGTCGGGCACCAGGGGTCGGGCCGCGGTGAGATAGTACGCGCTGTCCAGCAGCTCGACGAGGGTCTTGGCCCGCTCCTTCAGGCCCGGCATCGCGGCGGTGAGGGTCTCGCGCAGGGCCGGGCTCATGGGCACCGCGATCCCCCGGGCCGGACCAAGCGCCGGCAACACGTCGTCGATGGCCGCGACGAGGTCCGCATCGGCCGCGCCGCGGATGTAGAGGCCGTTGAGGTTCTCCAGCTTGGCGAAGTCGAAGCGCGCCGGCGATCGCCCGATGGCCTTCAGGTCGAAGGCGGCGATCATCTCCTCGGTGGAGAACACCTCCTGGTCCCCGTGGCTCCAGCCCAGGCGTACGAGGTAGTTGCGCAGGGCGCTCGGCAGGTAGCCGAGGTCGCGGTAGGCGTCGACGCCGAGGGCGCCATGGCGCTTCGACAGCTTGGCGCCGTCGGCGCCGTGGATCAGCGGGATATGCGCCATGGCGGGCGCCTCCCAGCCGAGGGCATCGTAGATCTGGCGCTGGCGCGCCGCGTTGGTGAGGTGGTCGTCGCCGCGGATCACCTGGGTGACACCCATGTCGTGGTCGTCCACCACGACGGCGAGCATGTAGGTCGGGTTGCCGTCCGAACGCAGCAGGACGAGGTCGTCGAGATCCTTGTTCTGCCAGACGACCCGTCCCTGGACGCCATCCTCCACCACGGTCTCGCCGCTGGTCGGCGCGCGCAGGCGAATCACGGGCTTCACGCCGGCGGGCGCCTCGGACGGGTCGCGGTCGCGCCAGCGGCCGTCGTAGCGCAGGGGACGCCCCTCCGCCCGTGCGGCCTCGCGCATCGCCGTTAGTTCCTCGGGCGTCGCGTAGCAGCGATAGGCGTTCCCGGAGGCCAGCAGGCCCTCGGCGGCTTCGCGGTGACGGGCGGCACGGGCGTATTGGTAGATGACATCGCCGTCCCAATCGAGCCCGAGCCAGCGCATGCCGTCCAGGATCGCGTCGATGGCGCCCTGCGTCGAGCGCTCACGATCGGTGTCCTCGATGCGCAGCAGCATGCGGCCGCCGAAACGGCGGGCATAGAGCCAGTTGAACAGGGCCGTGCGAGCCCCGCCGATGTGGAGGTAGCCCGTTGGCGAGGGCGCGAAACGCGTGACGACGGCTGACGACATCAATCTGGACTTGAATGGCTCGTGATACGGGCGAGAAGCGGATCGACCGGCCCGGAACCGCGCGTGTAGCATGCGCGCGGGCACGCGTTAAGAAATCGTCCTGTTCCTAAGATTGCAGGGCGTCTCGCCCGCTTTCGGTCCGGGACGCACGCCCGGAGGTTTTCGCGATGGCGCAGGCGCGTGCGGCGGCGGCGATGGGGCGCATCACGCGCCACCTCGCGGCGCGTCGACCGGGCGCCGGGCTGATCCTGGACTGGTTCCGCGCGGGCTGGCGCCGGGAGATCGAGCAGCGTCGGCTGTTCCCCTGGCTCGCCGTCGCGTTCGGAGGCGGCATCCTTGTGTACTTTCTCGGGACGCAGGGGACACCGTCGCTCCTGGCGCCCCTCGCAGCCGCAGCGCTGCTCGCCGCGACGACGCCGTTCCTCGTCGCGCGCCCGTTCGGTCTGGCCCTGGTGCTCGCCGCGATGGCCGCGCTCCTCGGCTTCGCCGCCGCCGCGGCGCGGGTCCGCTGGGTCGACGGGCCGATCCTCGCCCGCACCACGATCGGTCCGCTGGTGGGCACCATCGAAGGCTTGGACGAGCGGGAGCAGGGGGCACGCCTGATCATCCGCGTCGAGAGTTTCGGCACTCTCGGCGCCCAGGTCCGCCCGGTCCGGGTGCGCGTGTCCTATCGCAAGGCGAACACCCTGAAGCCGGGCGACCGCATCGCCGCGACCGCACGCCTGCTTCCGCCGCCGGAGGCCGCCCGCCCCGGAGGCTACGACTTCGCCCGGGATGCCTTCTTCCGTGAGATCGGCGCGGTGGGCTCCCTCGTCGGCAAGGTCGCGTTGCGGCCGTCAGCCGAGCCGGCGGACTGGCAGGTTCGCCTCGCTGCGGCCGTGGATGCGGCCCGAAACGCCCTGACGCGCCGTATCACCGACGCCAACGGAGGCCAAGCCGGGGCGGTGGCCGCGGCCCTGGTGACGGGCAAGCGCGGCCTGATCAGCCCGGAGACCAACGACATCCTCCGCGCCGCCGGCATCTACCACGTCGTGTCGATCTCGGGCCTCCACATGGTCCTGGCGGCCGGCGTGGTGTTCTGGCTGGTGCGGGCACTCCTGGCCGTCGTTCCGTTCGCGGCCTTGCACTGGCCGATCAAGAAGATCGCCGCTGCCGTCGCCATGGTGGGCGTCACGGCCTACTGCGTCTTCTCCGGCTGGGACATCGCCGCCGAGCGTTCGCTGATCATGACCCTCGTGATGCTCGGCGCGATCCTGGTCGACCGCCCGGCGCTCAGCATGCGCAACCTGGCCATCGCCGCCCTGATCGCCCTGGCCCGCGAGCCGGACGGCCTCCTCGGCCCGAGCTTCCAGATGTCGTTCGGGGCGGTCGCCGGCCTGATCGCCTGCGCGCCGCTGATCGCGGGACGCGCGCTGCAGCGCGATGGGGCCGGCCCGCTCCCCCGGATCTTCGCCCTGGTGACCACCGCGGTCATCGGCACCCTGGCGACGACCCTCGTGGCCCAGATCGCCACCGCGCCCTTCGCCACCTATCACTTTCAGACGGTGCAGCCCTTCGGGCTGGTGGGCAATGCGCTCACCCTGCCGCTGGTCTCCCTGGCGGTGATGCCGTCGGCGGTTCTCGGGATCCTGGCCTATCCGTTCGCACTGGATCAGCCGGTCTGGTGGGCGATGGGCCTCGCGGTGCGGGGGATGCTCGCCATCTCCACCTGGATTGCGGGCTTCGGACACGCCGTCGTGGTGGTCCCGGCCTTCGGCACGGGCGCCCTCGGCCTTCTGGCAGTGGCCCTGATCGTCCTGACGCTTCCGGCCTCTTCGCTGCGCTGGCTCGGCCTCATCCCGGCAGCGATCGGCCTGGCCTGTGCCGCCGCCCCGGACCGCTACGACATCTACATCGATCGTGAGGGGGCAGGCGCAGCCATCCGCGAGCGCAACGGGCGCCTCGCCACCCTTGGACGGCCGCTCCCCTTCGTGCTGGCGCAATGGCTCAAGGCCGATGGCGACGATCGGAGGGTGCAGGACATCGCGGGGTATCAGGGCTCACGCTGCGATGGCCTGGGTTGTACCCTCACAACGCCGGACGGCCGCGTGCTCGCCTTGATCACCGACAAGCGCGCCCTCGGGGAGGACTGCGCCCGGGCCACGATCTTGATCACCCGGCAATCCGCACCCGCAGGCTGTGCCGCGCCGATCGTCGTCGACCGGGATTTCCTGGGATCGCACGGCGCAACCGCCATCCGCTTCACCTGCGATGGGCCGACCCTCGTCACCGCGAAGCATCCCGGCGACGTCGTGCCATGGCGTGCAACCCCGTCACCGCCGCCGTCGGATCAGACGGGACCACGCCCGCAACCGTCGCCACCGTCGGCGACGGCTCTACCGGCGATCCCCGAGCGCACCGACGATCCGTTGGACCCTGCCGGTGAACAACCGAACGGAGAAATCCTTCAGTAGCGGCGCACGAGGCTGACGAGCCGTCCCTGGATCTGCACCCGATCCGGGCCGAGGACCCGCGTCTCATAGGCCGGGTTCGCCGCTTCCAGGGCGATGGATGAGCCGCGCCGGCGCAGGCGCTTCAGCGTGGCTTCCTCGTCGTCGATGAGCGCCACGATGATGTCGCCCGTATTGGCCGTATCCTGCTTGCGAATCACGACCAGGTCGCCGTCGAGGATGCCGGCATCAACCATCGAATCACCGCGCACTTCCAAGGCGTAATGCTCGCCACCGGCCAGGAAATCGGGTGACATCGTCACCGAATGACTCTGTTCCTGGATGGCCGAGATGGGCGTACCCGCCGCGATCCGACCCATCACCGGGATGGTCACCGCCCGACCGCTCTCGTCGGTGGCTTGCGTGGTCGGCAGGCGGGAGACCGATGCGCCGGCCGGCAGGCCCTTGCCTTTACCGCCTTCGACCACGCTCGGCGTGAAGCGTCGAACCTCGGGGGCCGGTGCGGTGCGCGGGGTACCCGAATTCCCGCCCAGGCTCTCCGGCATCCGGATCACCTCGATCGCCCGCGCCCGGTTGGGCAGCCGGCGCAGAAAGCCGCGCTCCTCGAGGGCCGTGATCAGGCGGTGAATGCCCGACTTCGACTTCAGGTCGAGAGCGTCCTTCATCTCGTCGAACGACGGGGGAACGCCGCTCTCGCGCATCCGGAGCTGGATGAACTGGAGCAGGTCCAGCTGCTTACGCGTCAACATGCAGGGCACTCTTCGTTAGGGCCACGGATCGCGGCGGGTGGCACCAGAAACAAACCACGAACACGTTAAACGTTCCGTAAGTGTTCTGCAAGGGTTCCTGTCTAGAGGCCCCTTGCCCAACGCAATGGCGCGATGGGGATTGTGGAACGCGGTGTTGAGTTCGACAGCAACGCTTCAGGTCAGTCGATTGCCCGCGTCTCCGCGATCGCCTGCGTCTCCGCACATGCCGGCTTCGGCTAGCGCTGCCCGGTGCCTCCTGTCTTGGGCCGATCGCCGGGCCCGTGACCGGCCGTCTCGGTCGGGTCGCGGGGATCGTGCCAGAAGGTATCGAACAGGCGCTGCATCGCGCGGGCGTTCTCCTGTTGTACCTCCAGGCCCGTCTGAAACATCTGCTGCATCAGGTCGAAGGGCGCTTCCGCGGAGGACGTGTCCGGCGCGGCCGGTTCGGGCCGGGACGAGGCCGCGAGCCGCGCTGGGCGCGGCCGGACCTGAGGCGCGGGCGCCGCGGGCTCCGGGGCACTGCCGCCGGATTTCAGGAACACCTGCATCATCTCCGACCAGGCATTGGGCGGGAAGCCGAAAGGGTTCGCCTCCGCGCGCGGCGCCGGCGCTGCGGCGGGCGCCTGGTTGATCATGACGTGGACGATCCCCGCCACCACCATGCCCGCCATGATCGGCAGCATCTGCTTCAGGGCCGGCATCGCGACGCCGCTGACGGCGGCGGCCTGTTGCAGAACCGCCTGGCTCAGGTGGGGCGAGCCGAAGAGTTGCTGGACCAGCATGTCCATCTGCGGCGTGGCGCTCGACGCCTTCGACGCGGCAGGCCCAACGAGGTTGAAGAGATGCGCGAAGCCGGTCGGATCCTGGGCGACGTTCCGCTGCAGCCCCATCGTCAAGGCCGGGAGCAGGGCTTGCATCGCGCGCAGGCTCTGCTCCGGCGACAAGCCGAACTGCCGTCCGAAACCCTGCGCGCTGGCGCCCCCCTGCGCCTGAAGGAGATCGAACACATTGAACATGGCGGCCTCGCGGACGGACAACGGCTTTCCCGGTCATCGACCCGGGCGCGCCCCGCGAAGTCTGTCGCATCCGGTCAGCACTGACCAGCCCGGGCGCCTCACCACGGCCTGATTCCCCGCCGACGGGAGCCTGCATCAACCTGTTTCTCAACCCGGACCTGCGATGCGCTTCCCTTCGCCCCTGATCGAGGCGCGCCTGGTGCGGCGCTACAAGCGCTTTCTCGCCGATCTTCAGCTTGCCGATGGATCCCTGATCACGGCCCATTGTCCCAATCCGGGGGCGATGCTGGGACTTGCCGTGCCGGGCGCGCGCGCCCTGCTGTCCGACGTCCGCAGCCCGACGCGCAAGCTGCCCTTCTCATGGGAATTGGTGGAGGCGGACCTGCCCGGCGGCCGGCAATGGGTCGGGATCAACACGATGCGGCCGAACGCCCTGGTGGCGGAGGCCTTCGCCGCCGGCGGCCTGCCGTCCCTCGCCGGCTACACGAACCTTCGCCCCGAAGTCCGCTACGCCCAGGCCAGCCGCGTCGATTTCCTCGCCACGGGGGAGGGGGTGCCCCCCTGCCATGTCGAGGTGAAGAACTGCCACCTGATGCGCCGGCCCGGCCTTGCGGAATTCCCGGATTGCGTCGCCGCCCGCAGCGCCCGTCACATGATGGACCTCGCGGCCGTCGTCGAGGCCGGGGGACGGGCCATGGTCATCATCGTGGTGCAGATGTGGGCGGATCGCTTCGACGCCGCCCGGGACCTCGATCCCGCCTTCGACCGGGCGCTCCAGACGGCTCGGGCCGCCGGCGTCGTGGTGCACGCCCATCGCTGCCGCATCGACCCTGCCGGGATCACCGTGGCGGATGCCATTCCGGTGCTCTAGGGCGCGCCTCCTGGGAGGACCGATCGGACCCCTCAGTCGGCCCGCTCGAAGATCAGGTTGAGGCGGGTCCGGGCGATCCGGTGATAGCCGTGCTGCTCGAGCAAGGCGGGCAGGTCGATCTGCCACTGGTCGGTGCCGTTCTCGACGATCAGCAGTCGCGGGTGGAGGCTTGCGGGCGCGGCGCGCAGGAAGGGTTCGAGGATCAGGTCCTCCGCGCCCTCGACATCGAGCTTCATCGCGTCGATGCGGGTGATGCCCTCTCCGCGAGCGAGATCGAGCAGGGGCACGGCGGGCACGCGGATCTGCGCGCCCTC
The DNA here is from genome assembly GCF_002917135.1 of Methylobacterium sp. V23. Lineage (NCBI taxonomy): Bacteria > Pseudomonadati > Pseudomonadota > Alphaproteobacteria > Hyphomicrobiales > Methylobacteriaceae > Methylobacterium > Methylobacterium sp. V23. Next base: position 22,635 of record NZ_PDHT01000017.1, on the reverse strand, counting down.
GTTCGTCCCGACGATCTTCAAGCTGGATTCGCCTCGGTTGCGAGGGTCGACGAACAGGGTGAGCTCGCCGGCCTTGTCGGCGACCGCGCAGGCCACCGCCTTGACCGTCCCGAACGGGTTCTGACCGATGTTGTAGGTCAGGCGGTCGAACACGTCCGGCTGCGGCTCGACGGCGAGGATGCGGGCGCGCGGCCCCGCGAAGGCCGCCACGAACAGCGCGTAGGCGCCGATATTCGCGCCGATATCCAGGAAGGTGCAGCCGGGCTGCAGCTTCGCCCGGAGGAGTTCGCGCTCCTCCGGATCGAAGAACTGCGGCGTGAAGAGCACCTTCTTCTCGCAGTTGTTGTTGTAGGGGTAGAGCCGCATACGGGCGCCGTAGCGCTCGACGTCGAGGGGCGCACCGCGCAGCAGCCCGATCGCCACCCGGCGCAGGAACAGGGCGACGCGTCGGCCTGCCCAGCTCGCGTACGAGATCCGGCCCGTCTGCCGAGCGATCCGCGCGACGAGGCCAGTGGGAGCGTAGGTGCCGTAGGGCTGCGTGTCTTTCATCGTGCGTGCTGATGCCAGCGCGCGGGCGCGGCGGCAAGCGACGGTCTCGCGGGCGGACGGAAAGGCAGGCGGGATCCCGAGCCGATCCGCGCGGCAGACCCCTCGGGACCATCACCGTGGATCGCAGATGCGATCGACCCGTCATGGCGCTGGGGAAGCTGGCGCAAATCTTCGCCGCCGTGTTTGGTGCTCAGACCTGTTCCATTGTGGCAACACCACGACTGAAACCCAGTCCGCGCGACCTAGTTTGCCCGAAAAATAGGCGTCTGCACAAAGGATAGCTTTGCCGTAACAGGGAACCTTTGAGAACGTCGCCCTAACGCAGATTCTCTCGCAGAGTTCCCATCGCCATGCACCGCTCGCTCCTCGCCCTTTCGGCCGTCCTGATGTCATCGGTCTGCGCCTTTGCGGCCGACATGCCGGCGAAGGTGCTCGCGGTTCCCGCCCCGCCCGCGCCGTGCAAGGCCGAGATCACCTTCCCGGCCTATGGCGGTGTCATCAAGCAGAACCCGAACCCGTCCTGCCTGACGCTCGGCGCCTTCGGCGACATCTATGTCGGCGGTGCGGTGACGGGCTACTTCTACACCCAGCCCAACCAGTACACGTTCTCCCCCGCTCCGCTGCCGAGTGATCGGGCCGGACGCGTGGACGTCTCGAACCTGATGGGCTTCATCCAGAAGGCCGACGGTCCGTTCCAGTTCTACGCCGCCTTCGGCGCCTACTCGATCCCCGGCCTCGGCCTGCCGATCTACGGTACGTTCGACCAGACGGATCTGCTGTATTCCCCCGCGCCGATCGTGTTCGGCAAGTACGTGATCAACGACAACTGGTCGATCCAGGGCGGCCGGATGCCAACCCTCATCGGCTCCGAACTGCCCTTCACCTTCCAGAACCTGAACATCTCGCGCGGCCTTCTCTTCGGCCAGGAGAACGTGATCAACCAGGGCGTGCAGGTGAACTACTCGGATGGTCCGTGGGCCGCCTCGTTCGCCGCGACCGATGGCTTCTATTCCGGCGAGATCAACTGGGTCACGGGTGCGATCACCTACAAGATCGACGCCGCCAACACGGTGGGCATCAACGGCGGCACGCATTTCTCCAGCTACACCAACTTCGACTTCGCCGACCCGTTCGGTCGTCGCGGCCTTCGCTTCCAGTACGCCACGCCGGTCTCGCTGCAGAACAGCAGCATCATCAGCGCCAACTACACCTACGCGGACGGTCCGTGGATCGTGACGCCGTACGTCCAGTACACCAACGTGGAGCAGAACGCCGTCCTTGGTCTCGCCGGGGCCGAAACCATCGGCGGCGCCCTCCTCGCCAGCTACGCCTTCACGGACAACTTCGCTCTCGCGGGCCGCGTCGAGTACATCAGCCAGAGCGGCAATCGCAACAATCCGTTCGGCCAGACCTCGGTGCTCTACGGCGCCGGCAGCTCGGCCTTCTCCTTCACGGTCACCCCGACCTTCACCTTCGATCGCTACTTCGTCCGCGGCGAGTTCTCGACCGTGCAGCTCTACGACGTCACGCCCGGCCTCGGCTTCGGCCGCAGCGGCCTGAAGACTTCGCAGGAGCGCTACATGCTGGAGACCGGCATCACCTTCTGATCCGATCGAAACGATCCGGTTCGACGAAACGCGGCGGCAGGGCACCCTGCCGCCGCTTTCATTTGCGGCCTGCCGTCACCGGGGGGCTTCCGTCCGCACGCGCAGCGGTTCAAGGAGGCGGAACCATGCCCCGACCGATAAGGCCCGAGACCATGCAGAGCTTCGATTCCGACAGTGTTTCCCTCGCCTATATCGACGTCCCGGCCGTCGGCGGGTCGGGCGACCCGGTTCTGCTGATCCACGGCTTCGCCTCGAATCATGCGGTGAACTGGGTCAACACGCTCTGGGTCCGGACCCTGACCCAGGCCGGCTACCGCACGATCGCGCTCGACAACCGGGGACATGGCGAGAGCCAGAAGCTCTATGACCCGGAGCTCTATGGCGCGGATCTGATGGCCCAGGATGCGCGGCGCCTGCTCGACCATCTCGAAATCCCCAAGGCCGACATTATGGGCTACTCGATGGGCGCGCGCATCGCCGCCTTCCTCGCCCTCGATGCGCCGGAGCGCGTCCGCTCGCTGCTGCTCGGCGGCCTCGGCCTGCACCTCGTGGAGGGCAAGGGCCTGCCGGACGGGATCGCCGAGGCCCTGGAAGCGGAGCCCGGCGCACCGGCCCCGAATCCGACGGCCGCCGCGTTCCGGACCTTTGCCGAGCAGACGAGGAGCGACCTGCGGGCCTTGGCCGCCTGTATGCGCGGTTCGCGCCAGGCCCTGTCGCGCGCCGAAGTTGCCGAGATCAGAGCACCGACCCTGGTGACGACCGGCACCCTCGACACCGTCTCGGGCTCAGGTCCGGCGCTGGCGACCCTGTTCCCGAACGGCACGGCCCTCGAGCTGCAGAACCGCGACCACAGCACGGCGGTGGGCGACCGCACGCATCGGACCGGTGTCCTCGACTTCCTGGCCAAGCGCCCCTGAGGGCGCAACCCTGCGCCTCAGCTCTTCAGGCGGTAGCCGGTCCGGAAGATCCAAGTCACGCCGGCGAGACACAGGACCAGGAACACCAACGCCATGGTGAGGCTGATTCCGACGCCGACATCCGAGGTGCCGAAGAAGGCCCAGCGAAAGCCGCTGATCAGGTAGACCACCGGGTTGGCGAGGCTCACCGCACGCCAGAACGGCGGCAGCATCTCGATGGCGTAGAAGCTGCCGCCGAGGAAGGTCAGCGGCGTCACGATGAGAAGGGGCACGAGCTGCAGCTTCTCGAAACCGTCGGCCCAAAGGCCGATCAGGAAGCCGAACAGGCTGAAGGTGACCGCCGTCAGCAGCAGGAAGAGCACCATCACGAAGGGATGCTCGATCCGCAGGGGCACGAACAGGGCGGCGGTGGCCAGGATGATCAGACCGATGAGGATCGACTTCGAAGCGGCCGCGCCGACATAGCCGAGCACGATCTCGAGGGGTGAGACCGGAGCGGACAGAATCTCGTAGATCGTGCCGGCGAAGCGCGGAAAGTAGATGCCGAACGAGGCATTGGCGATGCTCTGCGTCAGGAGCGAGAGCATCATCAGCCCGGGCACGATGAAGGCGCCGTAGGCGACCCCGTCCACCGAGGCGACCCGGGAGCCGATGGCCGCCCCGAAGACCACGAAGTAGAGGGAGGTGGCGATGACCGGCGCCACGATGCTCTGGAGCGCCGTGCGCCAAAAGCGTGCCATCTCGAAGCCGTAGATGGCGCGGACCGCGTACCAGTTCATGCGCGTTCCTTCACGAGGTCGACGAAGATTTCCTCCAGCGACGACTGGCTGGTCTGGAGGTCGCGGAAGCGGATGCCGGCAGCGGCGAGGTCGGCCAGCAGCGCCGTGATCCCGGTGCGCTCGCCCTTCGTGTCGTAGGTGTAGACCAGATCCTGTCCGCCGGGCTTGAGGTTGAGATCGTGCCGTGCCAGCGCCGGGGGCAGGGCGGCGAGCGGCTCCTGCAGGTTCAGCGTCATCTGCTTCTTCCCGAGCTTGCGCATCAGCTCGGCCTTTTCCTCGACCAGGATGATCTCACCCTTGCGGATGACACCGATGCGATCGGCCATCTCCTCGGCCTCGTCGATGTAGTGCGTGGTCAGGATGATGGTGACGCCCGTGTCGCGCAGCGAGCGCACGAGGCGCCACATGTCGCGGCGCAGTTCCACGTCGACGCCGGCGGTGGGCTCGTCGAGGAAGAGGATGCGGGGCTCATGGCTCAGGGCCTTGGCGATGAGCACCCGCCGCTTCATCCCGCCCGACAGGGTCATGATCCGCGCGTCACGCTTCTCCCACAGGGAGAGGTCGCGAAGCACACGCTCGATATGGGCCGGATCCGGCTTGAGGCCGTAGAGACCGCGGCTGAAGCTCGTCGTCGCCCACACCGTCTCGAAGGCGTCGGTGGTGAGCTCCTGCGGCACAAGGCCGATCATGCGGCGGGCCTGGCGGTAGTTCTGGGCAATGTCGTGTCCGCCCGCGAGGATGCGGCCAGCGCTTGCCGTGACGATGCCGCACACGATGCTGATCAGCGTCGTCTTGCCGGCCCCGTTCGGACCGAGAAGCGCGAAGATCTCGCCCTCGGCGATGTCGAGGTTGATGCCGTCGAGGGCCTTGAGGCCCGACGCATAGACCTTGGACAGGTTCTGGATCGAGATGATCGGCTGCATCGAAACTCCGCTGCGGCATGGCGCCGGCGCGATCGGGGCGGCCTTCTAGCACGCCACCGGCGCAAGACGGCTCCGAAAACGAAAAAGCCGCCTTGCGGCGGCTCTCCCTGGTGTCGCAGTGCGAGGGATCAGGCCTGCAGGCGGGTCCGAACCTCGCCGAGGCTCTGGCGCACGAGACCTTCGGCCGTCTCGCCCTGCATGCGCTCGCGCAGGATGACCTCGGAGACCTTCACCGCCGCGTCAGCGGCGGCGGCCCGAACCTGGGCGGTCGCCTGGACCTCGGCCTGCGCGATCTTGGTCTCCGCCGACTTGGTGCGGCGGGCGATGAAATCGTTCAGGCGGGCATGCCCCTCGTCGGCGATGCGCTGGGCCTCGTCGCGGGCGGAGGCCACGATGGCCTCGGCCTCGCGCTCGGCCTCGACGCGGCGCTTCTTGTAATCGGCGAGGACGCCGGCGGCCTCCTCACGGAGCCGACGGGCCTCGTCGAGCTCGTGGCGGACGCGCTTGGCACGACCATCGAGTCCCTTGGTGATCTGGTCGAAGCCGCCGACCTTCCAGACCACGGCCATGAACAGGACGAAGGCGACTGCGACCCAGAATTCGGCTTCCAACAACATGCTCGTCGTCCCAACTCGATGGTGTCCGGCAGTCCCGGCAGGGTCTTCGCCCCTCGGGTCCTACCGGTCAGGTGTGGTTTGGCGTCCGCCTCAATGCGGGAAGGAGACGCTGTCGAGGGCCTTGGACAGGGCGGCCTCGTCGGGGCTACGGCCCGTCAGGCGCTCGACGATGGCCGAGGCCGTCTCGCCGGCGATGCCGCGGACGTTGCCCATGGCCTCGACGGTGCGGGTGCGAAGGGTCGCCTCGGACGCGGCGATGCGGGCGTTCAGCTCGGCCTCGAGCGCCTTGCGCTTGGTCTCGGCCTCCTGCGTGAGGGCCGTGCGGGTCTCGAGGGCGATGGCCTGCGCCTTGGCCTGCGCATCGCTCAGCGACTTCTCGTAGGCGGCTCCGGCAGCATCCGCCTCGGCCTTGAGGCGCTGCGCCTCGTCGAGATCGCCGGACAGGCGCACGGCGCGGTCGTGCAGGATGGCCTGGATGCGCGGCAGCGCGATCTTGTCCATCAGGTAGTAGAGCAGCCCGAAGGCGAGGGCGAGCCAGATGAGCTGGGACGCGAAGGTGTGGCTCTCGAAGGGCGGGAAGCCGCCGCCGTGCTCGGCGGCCGGCGTCGCGGCGAAGCCTTCATGCGTTGCGGTCGAATGGGCCGGCTGAGCCATGACGTCCTTCGCGTAAATTCAAGGAATGGGGACCGGACGCGCGTGCCATCCCGTCGGGAGGCGGCGTCCGGTCCGGTATCGGTTCGAGATCCGAGACGACGAGCGTGTCTTAGACGGCGAACAGGAGCAGCAGCGCGACGAGCAGCGAGAAGATGCCGAGCGCTTCCGTGAGGGCGAAGCCGAGGAGCAGGTTGCCGCGCTGGCCGTCGGCGGCCGACGGGTTGCGGAGCGCGCCGGCGTAGAACTGGCCGAAGAGGTTGCCGAGGCCGATGGCGGCGCCCGCCATACCGAGACAGGCGAGGCCGGCACCGATGTACTTGGCAGCTAAGGGATCCATCAAATTGCTCCTGGTGTCCGTGTCGTCGTTGCGTGGAGAGAAATCCGGCCGCGATCGCGAACCGGGGACGGAAGGGGGTGTCCCGGCGGTCGGCCGGGATGACCCGGCTCAGTGGCCGGGATGCAGGGCGTCGCTGAGATAGATCGAGGCGAGCGTCGCGAAGACGTAGGCCTGCAGACCGGCGACGAGGAACTCGAGGGCCGTGACGGCGACGCTGAGGGCCAGGGGCAGCGGCGAGATCGCGCCCCAAGCTCCGGCGGCGAGCAGCGCCGGGACGAAGCCTGCGAAGATCTTGAGCGCGATGTGACCGGCCAGCACGTTGGCGAAGAGACGAACCGCGAGGCTGATCGGACGCGAGATGAAGGACACGATCTCGATGGCGACGATCATCGGCATGAGCCAGCCGGGGACGCCCGACGGAACGAACACCTTCAGGAACTTCGTGCCGTGGGCCATGAAGCCGTACACGATGACGGTGCCGATCACGAGGAAGGCCAGCGCGAAGGTGACGATGATGTGACTGGTCACCGCGAAGGCGTAGGGGATCATCCCGAGCATGTTCAGCACGAGGACGAACATGAAGAGCGAGAAGATCAGCGGCATGAAGCGCTCGGAGCCGTGGCCGGCGGACTGGCGCAGCGTCGAGCCGATGAACTCGTAGAAGATCTCGGCCATGGACTGCATGCGGCCCGGCACCACCGAGCGGCGGGCGGTGGCCACGACGGTGATCAGCGCGATGATCCCGACGGCGGCGAACATGTAGAGCGCGGACTGGGTGAACGCGATCTCCTGGTTGCCGATATGACCGAAAGAGACCAGCGGCTTGAGCTCGAACTGGTGGATCGGATCCATCTTTACGGCCATTGCCGCTCCCGCCCTTCTGACTCTCGGCCGGCCAGACGACCCGCCACCACCGGTGCCGCGCGAGCGGCATGATTCGAATTCGGTTCGCCGCGTACGCGGCGCTTCCCAGAGGACCGCTAGCGGTCCTCTTCGTTCGTCGGCGCCTTGGGAAGAGACCCCGAGACACGCATGACGTTGTAGACGCCGGTGACGAACCCCAACATCAGCAGGACGATCAGGCCCCAGGGTTTCGTCCCGAGGTAATGATCGAACATCCAACCGAGGATACCCCCGGCGAGGACGCCCGCGATGAACTCGGTCGAGAGCCGCATCGCTTGGCCGAGAGGAGAAGGCCCGGCCGCAGGACCGGGACGCGTCGAATGATCGGGAGGGGCACTGGGCCGCTTCCGCTCAATCTGCGTCTCAAGACGTTTGAGCCTCTGAGAGAGGTCCGCGTCCAGTGCTTTCTTCCGCCCGTCCCCGCCTTCGTCCGCAGTTTCGTTGCCGCTCACGGCGAGAACTCACATTGGCGAGAGGGGAGGGAACCGGCGGAACGCCTCCTTCAAGCGGGGCGCACCATAGTTTCGCCTACCTTGGGTGTCAAGGCGCCCCCGACCTCACGTAAGATCTTGTCACGTCACAGGAAATCGGTCTTTTGCCGACGTGCCCCCAGGTGTTCTCGCACCGGGCCTGCGGCGGCGGGAGAGGGCGTCGTCGCGGTGACCCGGCTTCGGGTGCCTCAGGCACCGAGGAGGGGCTTGATCACCTTCTCCATGCCCTCGATGGTCATCTCGCCCTTGAAGCGCTCACCGTTGATGAAGAACGTCGGGGTCGAATCGACCTTGAAGGTGTCCATGCCCTTCTGCTTCACGGCGTTGACGGCGCTGTAGAGCTTCTGGTCCTTCAGGCAGGCCTCGAACTTCTCCTTGGAGAAGCCGGCCTGGCGCAGCATCTGCTCCATGGCATCCACCGGCGATTGCGGCTTCTGGACGTAGGCCCAGGCCTGCTGCTGGTCGAAGAGCAGGTCGGTGATGGGGTAGTACTTCGCATCGCCGTCGCAGCGCGCCAGCATGAAGGCGGCCGTGGCCAGCGGATCGAGGGGGAACTCGCGCAGGGTGAAGCGCACCTTGTTGGTGTCGATGTAGCGCTCCTTCAGGGCCGGCCAGGTGAACTTGTGAAAGGCGGCGCAGTGGGAGCAGGTCATCGAGGCGTACTCGATGATGGTGACCTTGGCGTCCTTCGGACCGAGCCAGACGTCGCCGAGCGGCCCGGGCTCCATCAGGGTCGAGAGGTTCGCATCCTGCGCCAGGGCCGGAAGGCTGAACCGGGGTAGGAGAACCGCGGCGCCGACGGCAAGGCCGGTGGCTTTCAGGGCATCGCGTCGGGTGATCATGATCGGGAGGGCTCCGGTCGCGGACCAAATCTTCTCGTGAGCGATGCGGTAGAATCCTGCAGCCGTCCTGACAAGGCGGCGCAGCGCGCCCTAGCGCTTGTGTGTTGTCGCGACGATCGCCGTTCCGAGGCGGTCGAGGGCGTCGCGCAGGGCGTCGTGCTCGATCGCCTGGACCGCAAGCGCCACTTCGCCGCGGCGGACGGGATCCACCACCGGCGGCGCGGGGCGGCGCCCGATCCGGTCGACCCGTCCCTGGCGCATCACGATCTTGCCGACGCAGGCCCAGCCGTAATGCGCGTTGATGCGCTGGATCACCACCGGCGCGAGGTGCTGCAGCTCGAGGGCGAACACGCCCTCGACCCGGACCACGAGGGTTCCGGGATCGGGGCGCCCCTCCTCCTCGCGCCGACGCCGGCGCGGCCATTCGAGCTTCGAGGGCTGGCAGTAGCGCGCGAGCCGCTCCCCGACGATCTCGGGCCAGGCGGCCAGAATGTCGGTGGAGGCGAACCCTTGCGCCGCGAAGGCGGGGCCGATGCAGCCCTCCAGCAGCTCGGCGAGGGGTTTGACACGCGCCATGCGCAAGGTTTCCGTGCGTCCGACCGGGACGAGATCGAGGCTCCGATATCGCCCGCATTGGTTAGCATGCCGTTCCGTCCGGCCGAAGCCACGTGCCGGGATCGCGCCTGAGGACAGGCTCGGACAGGTCGGCCTTGGACGCATCGGGTCGGCGGTCTATGGACGGGCATCCCATCACGCGCCGGTGCCCGTGCCCCACACCACAGTTCCCGCCCCCGAGGCCGCGGACCTCCTGACCTGGTACGACCGGCATCGCCGCGTCCTGCCCTGGCGCGCCCTGCCGGGCGAGACGCCAGACCCTTACCGGGTCTGGCTCTCGGAGGTGATGCTGCAGCAGACCACGATCGCCGCGGTCAAACCCTATTTCGCGAAGTTTCTGGCCCGCTTCCCCACCGTCGACGACCTTGCGGCGGCGTCCGAGGAGGCGGTGATGTCGACCTGGGCCGGGCTCGGCTACTACTCCCGGGCCCGCAACCTGCACGCCTGCGCCAAGGCGGTGGCGGCGGCCGGACAGTTTCCCGACACCGCCGCGGCCCTTCGCAAGCTGCCGGGCATCGGCGCCTACACGGCGGGGGCCGTCGCGGCGATCGCGTTCGACCAACAGGAAGCGGCCGTGGACGGCAATGTCGAGCGGGTGATGACGCGGCTCTTCGCCATCGAGACCCTCCTGCCGGCAGCCCGCCCCGAGATCCGGGTGGTGACCCAGTCCCTCGTGCCCGCGGACCGGCCCGGCGATTTCGCCCAGGCGGTGATGGATCTCGGCGCCACGCTGTGCACGCCCAAGCGCCCGGCCTGCGCGCTCTGCCCCTGGATGGCGCCCTGCCGCGCCCGGGCCCTCGGTCTCCAGGAGACGTTTCCGAGGAAGCTGAAAGCCGTGAAGGGCACGCTGCGCCGCGGCGCGGCCTTCGTGGCGATCCGCAGCGGCGATGAGGCGATTCTGCTGCGCACCCGCCCACCCGAGGGCTTGCTGGGATCCATGGCCGAACCGCCGATGAGTCCCTGGGAGCCCGACTACGATCCGGCCCAGGCGCTCCTCGACGCACCGCTCGACGCGCGCTGGAAGCGGCTGCCGGGCCTCGTCCGGCACGGTTTCACGCATTTTCCCCTGGAGCTGACGGTGTTCGTCGCCAAGGTGGCGCTCAGCACGGCGCCGCCGCCGGGCCTGCGCTTCACGCCGCGCCGGGACCTTGACGGGGAACCGCTGCCGGGCGTGATGAAGAAGGTCCTGGCCCACGCTTTCGACCCGAAGCCCGAGGCCGTGGAACCGGTCGCGGAGAAGACGGCGAAGCGCGGCAGGCCGAAAGCGATGCGGAGCGTCGCGGACACGCCCTTGTTTGCCGAGCCCGAGCCGGACGCGCCTGCTCCGTCCCCGCGCTTCCGCCCGGTGCCCAAGCCCACCCCGCGCCCGCCACCGGCTCGGATTCCCGACGAAGCCCTCGACGCGTTCGAGGGTCCGGCCGAGGTGGCGCCTCCGGCCGTCCCCCGCAGGCGGGGACGGCCGCGGTCACGCTGACCGAAGGCCTCTAGGCGGCGGAGCCCATGGCGGCGCGCATCTTGGCCCGGAAGACGTCGATGAGCACCGGCTTGCCGTTCCGGGTGGCATGCCAGAAATCCCAGCCGTTGCAGGCGGGAAAGCCCTGCACGAGGGCTCCGATCTTGTGGATCGAGCCCGTGGCGGGTCCGGCCATCAGGGTGCCGTCGGGGCGCACGATCGCGCTGTGCCGGCCACGGGCGTCGGTCAGGGTTTCGCCGGCGCGGATATGGCCGGCCTCGATGACGCTGAGGAAGGCGACGCGGGGCTCGGCGCGCTTGCTCGGGGCGACCAGCAGGGCGGCCTGCGACAGGGGTTCGACGGCGTCGATCCGGGTGCGGGCCGCCTCGGCATACACCGTCTCGCGTTCGATCCCGATGAAGTGCCGTCCGAGGCGCTTGGCGACCGCACCGGTGGTGCCGGTCCCGAAGAACGGATCGAGCACCACGTCGCCGGGATTTGTCGCCGACAGGAGTGTGCGCGCCAGCAGCGCCTCCGGCTTCTGCGTCGGATGCACCTTCTGCCCGTCGGTGCCCTTCAGGCGTTCGTCGCCGGTGCAGAGGGGGATGAACCAGTCGGACCGCATCTGGACGTCGTCATTGCCGCCCTTCAGCGCCTCGTAGTGGAAGGTGTAGCCCTTCGACTCCGCGGAGCGTGAGGCCCAGATCAGGGTCTCGTGCGCATTGGTGAAGCGCTTGCCGCGGAAGTTCGGCATCGGGTTGGCCTTGCGCCAGACGATGTCGTTGAGGATCCAGAATCCGAGGTCCTGCAGCGTGGCGCCGACTCGGAAGATGTTGTGGTAGGAGCCGATGACCCACAGGGTGGCATTCGGCTTCATCACCCGGCGCGCGGCGGCGAGCCATTCGCGGGTGAAGGCGTCGTAGGCGGCGAAGGTCGAGAACTTGTCCCAGTCGTCGTCGACCGCGTCGACCCGGCTCTGGTCGGGACGCAGGAGCGAGCCTTCCCCGAGCTGGAGGTTGTAGGGCGGATCGGCGAAGACGCAGTCGACGCTGGACGCCGGAAGGGCGTTCATCGCAGCGATGCAGTCTCCGACGAGAATCTCGTCGAGAGGGAGACGATCCTCGAGAGGAAAACGCTTGGCGGCGGGTACGAGACCCATCCGCGGCGCCGACACGGGCCGCCCGGTACGCGAGACACTTTTCCGGGCGACGGTGTCGGCAACCGCGGTACGCAGGGAAGCCATGGCAAACACCGGTTACGCGACTGACCGGCAGACCTTGGCCCCGTTAACGTAAAGGGCGGGTTGCCAGGACGAAGACAAGGCGTCTCGATTTGGGGCTGCAATTTTTGCCGGGTGGATCATCCGAAAAGCGCCCAGGCTATTGCGCGTGCATCGCCACGGCAACGCGCAAGTCCTGCAAGTTGTCGAACACGAGCCTCACCTGAATTCGAGGATGCCCCAGGGGCCCATCCGAACTGACGTGCGGCACCCGGGCGGATCGGTCCGTGCCTCGCACTCTTTCGGAAGGAGAAGATTCGTCTCTTTCGACGGATCTTGCCTCGTCGCAGACCAGGGTTTCGCTCAGCGCAACGCTGATTTCATTTTCCCGCATCCCAACGTTGCGTCGAGGCTCCGGCTGCAACGCGGTTTCAGCGCTCGCAATGGAGTTCCAGAATTGCCGTTTCGTCACCGGAAAGATCATCACGGTCCGGCACTATGGCCGCACACAACCGGTGATGAATAATCCGTTATAGCCTCACATTTGGCGAAAGCTGCCACATTTGTCCGGTCTCATTTTGGCCCTGTTCCGCTTCATTTTGCCGGCCATCCGAAACAACAAAGGGAATGCGGATGACCATCAAGCCTGTTCGTGGGGCCGCTGCTATCATCGGGACCGTCGTGACACTTGCCGCCGTTCAGCCGGCCAGCGCCCAGAGCGGCGCCGCCTCCTGGTACGGGAGCGGCCATCGGACGGCGAATGGCGAGCGCTTCAATCCGAACGGGATGACCGCCGCGCATCGCACGTTGCCGTTCGGCACCCGGGTCCGGGTCGAGAACAAGCGCAACGGCCGTTCGGTGGTGGTGCGCATCAACGATCGTGGCCCGTTCGTCCGCGGCCGGATCATTGATCTCGCCAAAGGCTCGGCCCGCGCCCTCGGCATGGGTGGCACGACCTACGTCGCCCTGAGCGTCGTGAACTGAGCTTATCGGGCCGGTCGGCGTTGTGAGAGGAACCGGCCGGCCCCATCTGGGCGGCGGAACCGAGAGCTCAGATCCCCATGGCAAAGCCGCTGATCGTCGAAATCCCTCATGAACTCGGCCTGGCCGAGGCCCGTCGGCGCATCGCGGACGGGATCACCCAGGCCGACGGGCTGTTCGCCAAGGCGGGCGTCGCCGTCGAGAAGATGGCCTGGACCAATGACCGCCTCGACTTCGCCATGGCGGCTCTCGGCCAGAAGGTCGACGGTCAGGTGGATGTTCGCCCCGAGACCGTACGGGTCGAGGTCCGGCTGCCGCTTCTGCTGGCGCTGTTCGCGCAGCAGATCCAGAAGAAGCTCGGGAGCGAGGGCAACCTGCTCCTGACCAAGAAGTGACGAGAGCCGGCGGCATCGCGCCCGGAACCTCCCTCGGCGACGGACTGTTCCACCGGTCCGTTCCCCGAGGCTCCTGAGAGGCGCAAGCGATGTCGAACCCCGGCCCGATCCCGGAAGCCCCGGTGCCCGAGACGCCGTACGAGGCGCCTCAGACCCCGGCCCCCGGCCCGGACACCCCCGGCACGGATGTGCCGGGCACGACCCCCACCGAGGCACCCGACGTGACGCCCACCGAGATTCCGGTCAGCGATCCGGATATCGGCCCGGCCATCGCGCCGGATCCGATGCCGACGGGCCCCGCCAACCCGACGATGTGAGCGCGGAACGCGTACGGGTTTGTCCGGACACCCCGATTCCGGGTTTGTTCGGAGGCGCGGTCGCTGCCATAAGCCGGCCCCATGGCCGCTCCCCCGCTCCTCACCCTCCAAGACGTCGCGCTCACCTTCGGCGGCACGCCGCTGATCGAGCGCGCCGAGCTCGCGATCTCCCCCGGCGAACGCACCTGCCTCGTGGGCCGCAACGGCTCGGGTAAGTCCACCTTGATGAAGATCGCCGCGGGGCTGGTGGAACCCGACCGGGGCGTACGCTTCATCCAGCCCGGCACCACGATCCGCTACCTGGCGCAGGAGCCCGACTTCTCCGGGTTCGAGACGACCCTCGATTTCGTCGAATCCGGTCTGACCCAAGGGGACGACGCCTACCGGGCCCGCTACCTCCTCGAGAGCCTGGGTATGACCGGTGCCGAGAACCCGAAGAGCCTTTCCGGCGGGGAGGGGCGGCGGGTCGCCCTGGCCCAGGCCCTGGCCCCCGAACCCGATATCCTGCTCCTCGACGAGCCCACCAATCACCTCGACCTCCCGGCCATCGAGTGGCTCGAATCGGAGCTGAAGAGCGTGCGCGGCGCGCTCGTGCTGATCAGCCACGACCGGCGCTTCCTCTCTGCCCTGTCGAAGACCACGATCTGGCTCGACCGCGGCGTCACCCGCCGGATCGAGCAGGGCTTCTCCACCTTCGAGGCTTGGCGCGACGCCTTCTTCGAGGAGGAAGAGCGCGACCGGCACAAGCTCGAGCGCAAGATCGCCGACGAGGAGCACTGGCTGCGCTACGGCGTCACCGCCCGGCGAAAGCGCAACGTGCGCCGGCTCGGCAACCTCCATGCCCTGCGCAAGGAGCGACGCGAGGACCGCCGGCCGGTCGGCACCGCCACTATGACCTCGACGGAGGCCGAGAGCTCCGGCGCGCTGGTGATCGAGGCCAAGCACGCGGCCAAGGCCTACGGCGTCCGCAAGATCGTCGACGATCTCTCGCTTCGGGTGATGCGCGGAGACCGCCTCGGCATCGTCGGGGCCAACGGTGCCGGCAAGACCACGCTGATCAACCTGCTCACGGGTCAGCTCCCGCCCGATTCCGGCACGGTGGCGCTCGGCACCAACCTCAAGATGATGCTCCTCGACCAAGCCCGTGCGGTGCTGGAGCCGACCATGACGGTGACCGAGGTGCTCACCGGCGGCAGCGGCGATTCGGTGATCGTCGGCGGTGTCAGCCGCCACGTCATCGGCTACCTCAAGGACTTCCTGTTCGCCCCCGAGCAGGCCCGCACCCCGGTGAGCGTCCTCTCGGGCGGCGAGCGCAACCGCCTTCTCATCGCCCGCGCCCTGGCCCAACCCGCCAACCTCCTCGTACTCGACGAGCCGACCAACGATCTCGACCTCGAAACCCTCGACCTCCTGCAGGAGATGCTGGCGGATTATTCCGGCACCCTGATCCTGGTGAGCCATGATCGCGACTTCCTCGACCGGGTCGTCGGAAGCGTGCTGGTCAGCGAAGGGGAGGGCCGCTGGGTCGAGTATGCCGGCGGCTACACCGACATGATCGCCCAGCGTGGAGAGGGCGTGCAGGCCCGGGCGGCCGCCGGGCGAACCGAGAAGGCGGAGGCCCGTGCGGACGCGAAGGATCGCGCCAAGGGCGGCGAAGCGGCAGCCCCGGCCGGCAAGCCCAAGCTCGGCTTCAAGGACCAGCACGAGCTGAAGACCCTGCCGGACCGGATGAAGAAGCTCGAATCCGACATCGCCAAGCTGCGCGAGGTTTTGGCCGATCCGGGACTTTACACCCGGGACCCGGCCCGCTTCGCGAAGGCCTCGGATCTGCTCGGCGTCGCCGAGACCGAATTGGCCAGGGCCGAGGACCGCTGGCTCGAATTGGAGATGCTGCGCGACGCTTGAGCCACCCGCGGGCGGCGCCACGGCCTTCATGATGCCGTGAACGACGTGTGAAATGCCGTCCTGGCGTTCGCTCCTGCGCGCCGCCTGCCACCGGGATCCGACGTGTTCGCCGCTTCCGCACTCCGCGACCGATGCCGCCCTCTCGGCTGGGCTGTTGGCCTGCCCGGGCTCGCCCTGATCCTCGGCCTGTCCGCCGCCTGGTTCACGCCGCGCCTCGAGGCGCAACTCGGCGCGGAGGTCGAGGCGGTGGCCCGGGCGACCGCGACGCCCGGTGCCGAGCCTTGGCTGCGGGTGTCGGTCGAGGGACGAGACCTCCGGGTCACAGGCGAGGCGCCGGATGCCGCCGCCCGCGATGCGGCGTATCGGCGGCTCGCAGCCATCGACGGGGTTCGGCACATTGTCGGTCCCGTTGGCGTGGTCGAGCTGGCTTCGCCCTTCGTCTGGATTGCGACCAGGGGCCGGGATGGCGTCGAAGTGACCGGCGTGCGGCCAGCCGAAATCGGCGCCAGCGCCCTGGCCGAGCAACTCACGCCCGCCGTCGGCCCCGGAACGGCCCTGCACGACCACGCCCGCGCGGCCCTCGGCGCGCCACCGGATTTCACCGAGGCGGCCATCTATGCGCTGGCGCGGCTGCGCGCCCTCGCGCCGGGCAGCCGGGTGATGCTGGAGGACATGCGCCTCTCGATCGTGGGTGAGGCCATCTCCCTCGCCGACGACGAGGCCCTGCGAACGGCCCTGGCCGATCTGCCGACCGGCTATGGGCTCGGGCGCGTCGAGATCCTGCCGGCCGTCGTCCCGGATTTCCGCTTCGTCGTCTCTCGGGAGCCGGGGGGCGGCCTTACGCTTTCCGGCCACGTGGTCTCCGACGCAGCGCGCGTCGAGATCCGAACCCAGGCGGCACAAGCCTCGGAGACCGGGCAGGTCGAGGACCGGATGCGCAGAGCGCGCGGCCTTCCGCCCGGGGTCGATGCGGCCGCGATGGCGCGTTTCGCCCTGAAACTCGCCGCGTTGATGCAGGAGGGCAGCGTCAGCGTCATCGATGCGCAGATCTCGCTCAATGGCGTCGCCCTCGACGCCCAGGCGATCCCGGAGATCGAGGGACTGCTGCGCGAAGGGGTGCCCGCCGGCCTGAGCCGAGGCGGCGTCGCCTTGAGCACCCGGCCGCTCTCGCCGTATCGGATCCTGCTTCGGCGCGACGGGGACGCCGTGACGCTGTCCGGCCACCTGCCGGATGCCGATGTGCGCGAGGCCCTGCTCGGCACGCTTCGCCCGCGGCTGTTCCGCGAGCGCCTGATCGACCGCACCCGCCTCGGCGAAGGGGCCCCGCCGGACCTCGCCCGCGTCTTGCGCACGACGGCCACTGCCCTGACCCTGCTGGCGCGGGGCGAGGCCCGGTTCGCCGATCGCGCGATCACCCTGAAGGGGGAGAGCCTCTATCCGCAGGCTGGCCGGCGCGTCTCCGATGACCTGTCGGCCGCGATGCCGCCGGGCTGGACTGCGGAGGTCTCGGTGTCGTCTCCGGACGCAGTGTCGGCCTGGACGCCGGAGCGCTGCGCCGCTGCGCTCGAGACCAGGGTCACCGGCCAGGGGCTCATATTCCCGCCCGGGAGCACGACTTTGATGCCGGCCTTCTACCCCCTCCTCGACGGGATTGCCGCCCTGGGTAAGACCTGCCCAACCCTGCGCCTCGCGGTCACGGGTCATCTCGATCCGAGTGGCGCCAGCGCGGCACCGAAACCCGTCGTCGAGACCGCGGTGGAGAGCACGGCGTCGCTGGACCCAGCCAAGGAGGCTGGCAAAGCTTCGGGCAGGGTACCGGCCAGATCCTCCGTCGCGCCTGCCGCGGAGAAGGCGTCCGGCAGGTCCAACCCGAAGGACAAGGCCGTCAAAGTCGAGGCGAAGCCGGCTGCCCCACCGGAACCCGCCCCCGATCTCGCGCAGAGCCGCGCCCTCGCGATCGTGGAGTATCTGCTCCAGGCGGGCCTTCGTCCCGAACAGGTCGCTGCCGTCCCGGCGGGTACGCCGCGTCCCGCCAGCCAGGGCGTCGGGATCGCGCCGCGGGCATGACCATCCGATGGAGGCGAACAACGTGACGCTCCTGGCAACCCTGCTCTGGCCCCTCATGGCCAGCAGCGCCCTCCTCGGCGGCGTCATCGGCGGACTGACGGGCCTGCCCCGAACACCGGCGGCACGCCGGGGCGCTCTCCTTCTCGTCGTAGCTACGGGTCTGGCCGGTGGATTGGCGACCTGGGGCCTCCTCCCGGGCCGGGCAGGCTTCTGGCTGGAGGGCGCAGCGCTCGGACTCGGGTCCTACCTGATCGGAGCGATCCTCATGGCCGGAGCCGTCGACCGGATCGGCGCTCGGCCCTGAGGTGACGAGACAGGCTGGCGTCGCGTCGGCCTGTGGCATCCACGACACGATCGACCGGAAACTGTGTGCGTTGCCCGACCATCGAGGAGACTTTCGCGATGGTCTGTCGTTGTTCCCGACGCGCTTCTCCGAACGGACAAGAAATGGTCGAAGGCGTGGGACGGGCGAATCAGAGATCTGATGAGTGAACCTTCAGCACGTACCCGGCCCCTGGACCTCACGTCCTGCGATCGGGAACCGATCCACATCCTGGGTGCGGTTCAGCCCTTCGGTTTCCTCATCGCGGTCTCCCCGGACTGGATCGTGGTCCGGGCCTCCGAGAACGCCGCCCGATGGTTGGGGCAGGGGGACGCCGACCTGCTCGGCCTTCCCCTCGCCGACCTGATCGACGGTGAGGCGATCCACCTGATCCGTGGTCACCTTCAGGCCCTGCGCGGGCCCGATGCCATCGACCGGATCTTCGGTACCGTCCTGCAGGCCGGGGGGTCTCCCTTCGACATCGCGCTGCACATCTCGGACGGCATCATCGTCCTGGAGGCCGAGCCGAGCGTCAGCGAACACCTGAATGCCGGAAATCTCGTGCGCAGCATGGTCGGACGCCTGCAGCAGATGGTGGGTTTCGAGCCGTTCTGCCGCGAGGCCGTACGCCAGATGCGGGCGCTGACCGGCTTCGATCGCGTCATGGTCTACCGCTTCGACCCGGACGGCTCGGGAGTGGTGATCGCCGAATCGGCCCGGTCCAGCCTGCCGCCCTATCTTGGGCTGCACTACCCGGCCTCCGACATTCCGAAGCAGGCGCGGACCCTCTACGAGCGCAACTGGCTGCGAATCATCGCCGATGTCGATGCCGAGGCCATCGCCGTGCTGCCGCAGCGCGATCCCCACGGACGTCCCCTCGACTTGTCGATGAGCACCTTGCGGACGGTCTCGCCGATCCACCTCGAATACCTGCGCAATATGGGCGTGGCCGCCTCGCTCTCGGTCTCGATCCTGCGGGGCGGCAAGCTCTGGGGCCTGTTCGCCTGCCACCATACGGAACCACGCCACATCTCGCTGGAGCGCCGAACCGGCGCCGAACTCTTCGGGCAGATGTTCTCGCTGATCTTGGAGAGCCGGGAGCGCGAGGCGGAGGCAGCCTACGAAGGCAGTTCCCGCGCGCTGCACGACCGACTGATGGGCGCCCTCGCCTCGGGCGGAACGAGCCTGGAGAACATCACCGATTTCCTCGACGATATCGCCGGGATCGTCACGTGCGACGGCATCGGCGTCTGGGTCAACGGCGAGATCACCCTGCGGGGCGCGACGCCGACGGCGGAGGAATTCACCGGTCTCGTGCGCTTTCTCAACCGGACGGCCACCAGCCGGGCGTTCGCCACCCACGAGATCGGCGCGGTCCATCCGCCGGCCGCCGATTACACCGAGCGGGCGGCGGGCCTCCTGGCGATCCCGATCTCGCGGGCCCCGCGCGATTTCCTGGTGTTCTTCCGTCGCGAGATCGCCCGCACGGTCACGTGGGCCGGCAATCCGGAGAAGCCGGCGAGCCTCGGCCCGAACGGACTGCGCCTCACACCGCGCAAGAGCTTCGAGGCCTGGACGGAGGTGGTCCGGGGGCAGGCCGCCCCCTGGAGCGCGGTGGACCTGCGCATCGCCGAGGCCCTGCGCATCACCTTGCTTGAAGTCATCCTGCGCCTCACCGATTCCGCCGAGAAGGAGCGCAAGACCGCGCAGGAGCGTCAGGAACTCCTGATCGCCGAGCTGAACCATCGGGTGCGCAACATCCTCAACCTGATCCGGGGCATCGTCGCGCAAAGTCGCTCGGGGGCCGACAGCGTCGAGGCGTTTGCGGGCGTCGTCGGTGCGCGCATCCAGGCCCTGGCCAGGGCACACGACCAGATCACCACCACGAACTGGGGACCAGGCTCCCTGCGCGATCTCATCACCTTGGAGGCAGAGGCCTATCTCGACCAGCAGGCGGGCCGGGTCCGTCTCGACGGAACCGACGTCCTGCTGGATCCCCAGGCGTTCTCGACCCTCGCGCTGGTCATCCACGAGCTGATGACGAACTCGGCGAAGTACGGCGCCCTCTCGGAGGCGGTGGGACAGGTGGACGTGGCCTGGGAGCGCGACGCCTCGGAGTGCCTCGTGATCCACTGGCGCGAGAGCGGCGGGCCGCCGGTGAAGCCGCCGCGCCGGCGTGGTTTCGGCACCACGCTGATCGAGCGCTCGATCCCCTACGAGCTGAAAGGCGAGGCGGAGATCACATACGAGCTCACCGGCCTGCGGGGTCGCTTCGCCGTGCCGTCGCGCTACGTGCGCGCCGCCCCGACCGTCGCCGCCCCCCTGTCACGGGAGCGCGACCGGACGCCCGAGCTCGATGCGGCGGCGTTGTCCGGGACCGTCCTGGTGGTCGAGGACAACATGATCATCGCTCTCGAAGCCGAGGAGATCCTGGCCACCCTCGGGGCGAGCGCGGTCGACATGGCGGGATCCGTGCACGAGGCCCTGCGGCAGATCGAGGCGGGGCGGCCGAGCTTTGCCCTCCTCGACGTCAATCTCGGTGCCGAGACGAGCCTGCCGGTCGCCCGACGCCTGATCGCGGCCGGCGTGCCGTTCGTCTTCGCGACGGGCTATGGCGAAAGCTTCCGAATTCCATCGGAGCTCGGCGCCGTCCCGATGATCAAGAAGCCCTATACCGCGGATACCCTGCGCCGGGCCCTGGCGAGCGTGCCCGCCGGGGACTAGCGTTTGTCAGGGATCAGTCGGAACCGGTTATCCCGAAACGACAAACGTCAGGACAGACCCTAGCCTCGCGCCTGGGCCGCTTCGAACAGTGCGAAGGCGCGCTGCGCGCCGCGGATCGCATCAGCGTGGTCAGCAGCCGGACGCGTCCCGAGCCAAGTCGCGAAACTCGGCCAGAGGCGGAGCCCCTCGCCGTGCCGGAGGAAACGGGTGTTCCCCCGCACCAGCGGGTCCGGGCTCGCCAGGACCTGACGCAGCAGAACCTGGCCGCCGAGGCGCGAACCCTCCAGAACGTAGAGGAGCCCCGGCGCCTCGGCACCCGACAGGGTGCGGGGCAGGGGAGCGGGAGCAACCTCCGGAGCGGAGATCGCCAGCCCGGACAGGTCGGCCTGCAGGAGCAGGGACCGGCGGCGGGCCGTCCAGTCGGGTGGCAGGTCGGCGGCATCGGACTCGTCGAGCCAGGTCTCGATCTGCGCGAAGGGGTCCCGCATCGCCGACAGGAAGCGCACGTAATCGGCCCGCCGGCTCAGGTCATGGGCGGCAAAACCCGCATCGAGGCGTCGATGGGCTGCATCGGTGGCGGCCCGCAGGGCGAAACGAAGATCGCGCGGTTCGACCGCACCAACACCTCTCGGCTCCGGTTCTCCTGCATCGACGGACACGCTGGCCGTCCCTTCCATACCGCGTTTCCCTGCTGTTCGGCGCCAGCGCCGTTCTTAGACGATCCCGACCCCTCGCCAAGGGCTTATCACAGGCGACCTCCCAGACCCTGGACCCGCTGTCGCGGCCCAGCTCGCAACGCTGAAGACCCAGGATCGCCCATGTGGTTCCTCTATGGTTTCGCCCTCGTGGCCGGCATCGCGAACGCGGTGCAGTCGGGCGTGAACGCGACGCTCTCCAAGAACTTGGCGCAACCCTTCGCCGCAGGCATCGTCGTTTCGCTGGGGGGCGGTGCAACCATCCTCGTCGTTGGACTGATCCTCGGTCGTCTCTCCCTACCGAGCCTGGGGGACATGCGGGCCGTGCCGCCCTGGGCCTGGTTCGGCGGCGCGGCGGGCGCGCTCCTCATCCTCTCCCAGCTGTTCGTGGCGCAGCAGATCGGGGCGGCCCCCTACCTCGGGCTTCTGATCACCGCCGGCGTCATCACGTCCATCCTGCTCGACCATTTCGGCTGGATCGGATTCGAGCAGCATCCGCTCACCCTCTGGCGGGCCCTCGGAGGCGTGCTGATGGTCGGCGGGATCGCCCTGGTGGCGCTGTTCTGACGAGACGCCCGCTTGTCATCGGCGCGCGAAACCGCAATGCCTGCCGCGGCGTCGATGTCGCGCCCCTCAACGTTCCGTCCGTGTCCAGAGCCCCCATGAACATCTTCCAGGACATCGTCAGCCGTTTCAGCCAGACCGTGACGGCCTATGCCGGCGACAAAGTCCTCATGCAGGCGATGGTCTCCGCCACTGCCAACGTGATGGTCGCCGACGGAGAGATCGCCAGCGCGGAATTCGATACGGCGCTGGCCGGTCTGCAGGCCAATCCCATCCTGGAGAAGGGCTACGACCGCCTGATGCTGGAGAGCGAACTCTACGACGGGATCGCCCGCGCCCGGACCCGGGCGGGACGGGCCGAGAACCTGCGCCGCATCGCCGCCATCGAGGGCCGGGGCCAGGAGGAGCGCGAAGCGACGTTCCTGGTCGCGGCGGACGTGGCCGACCTCGACGGCATCGCCGATGTGGAGGCGCAGGCCCTCGAGGAAATCGCGACCGCCCTTGGTCTGGACAGGGCGGCGCTGCTCGCGGCCTCCCCTGTCCGACGCCCGGTTCCGTAGGGCGCCGGAACGCCTTATCCCGCAAGGCCCTTGATCAAAGGACGGCAAGCCTCTAAGCGGGCCCCCGTCTTTCGCCCGGCTCGACACCTCGTCGAGCGACAGCCCGGGCGACCGCTCGTGTGAGCTTGCCGCAGGAAAGAGACGATGGCCAAAGAGAAATTCGCGCGTACGAAGCCGCACTGCAACATTGGCACGATTG